>NZ_JBJURU010000017.1:24500-52949 GCF_046098115.1 Gordonia sp. VNK21
GCGGCGCTGTTGTAGTGGGAGTTGTTCGTCTAGCTCGCGCGCGTTCTGTAGCGGCTTCCTGCTGCCGGCGGTTTCTTCCTGGCCAAGCAGAGGGAGCCGTGGGCTGGGCCGCACTTGACCCTACGGCACCTCTTCCGGGCGAGCATGGAGCCCGACTTCCCGATGCAGTGGTCGTAGAGGTGACTCTTTGAGCGACCACTGTTCCAGCACCGGCGGATAGTACTAGACAAGTTCCAGCTCCGTAGCAAAGCCTACCGGTTCTGGCTAGACTTCGGTCTTGGCCATCCGAACCGATGCCTCGACCTTGAACAGATCATGATAGGCGGCCACGACCTTGTCACCAGCGAGTTTCTCAGTGGAGATGCTGGTGACGTAGCCCTTCAGCCCGAGGTACGAGCGGGCCTTCTCCACGGCATCCCAGTTCACGCCGGGTCGGGTGCCGAGGGAGACGAACCGGTCCTTCTTTGGCGGCCGTCGTCCTTCGGCGATGTCTTGCGCGCGCTCGATCTGCTTGTTGAGGGTGATGTTGTCGCGGCGTTCGCGGGCCCGCGAGTAGTGCCACACCACGCGCCGAGTCCGCTTCGCCTGGCCGGTTCCCATCTCCCGGGTGGTCTCGACGGTGGCGCCATCGGCGAAGAAGTTCCCGACCCGGTCGTAGTGGTCGGCCAGATCCCTTGGGGCTGAACCGGTGCGGGATCCGACGATGAAGTCGAACCCGGCCTCCTCGAGCGCGTTGAGGTTCGCTGCCGAAAGCATGCCGGCGTCAGCGACAACGACCACGTCGGCTCGTCCGTGCCGTTCGCGGAACCCGTTCAACACAGGAAGCAGGGTCGTCGTCTCACCGCGGTTGCCGGCGAAAGCGTGTACTTCCAGCGGGAACCCGGTCGGGTCGACCAGCAAGCCGACGAGGATCTGCGGATCGACTCGCCGTTCCTTGCTCATCCCGACCTTGCGGAGCCGGTCTTCGTTCTCGGCCTCGAAGTACAAGGTGGTCACGTCGTACATCACGATCGACAGCGCGCCGTCGGCGGTGACGTGCGCGAACGCTGCCGCGGCGAGCTGGCTGCGCCAGTCCTCGGCGATGCTGCGATTGAGCGTGCGCCAGATCGTCCGCAGCGACGGCGACCGAACGCCGAGATCGGCCAGGACGCGGATCGTGTCGGCTTTGCTGGTCGGCTCGACGATCCGCGCCAACACCAACTGCTTGAACGTCTCGGTGCCGACCTGGTCGAACCCGAGGTCACGGTAGGCATTGTCGAGGACCTCCCACAGGACACGCGACTGCGAACCGGCGACCTCCGGAATGGTAGAAACCTTCGCCGGCGCCAGCGAGTTCAGATCGAATGCGAGCTGACCTGCGTGGATCTTCGTATCGGCGACCTCGAGTAGGGCAGCGAGCTCGTCGTCGGTATGCGCCGAGCCGATGTGTTCGCCGATTCGGCGCACGCCGCGTTCCTTGGACACGATCTGTACCGCGGTAGCACCCGACGCGGTACGTACCCTCCGGACGAACAAGCCCACACCGACGATCGTAGACACCTGGTTTAGTGCCCCAGAACGGCACTAAACCAGAACGAAACCGCAGGTCGCGAGAACCCGCCGATCCAACTCACACGAAAGTGGCACGAGTCAGGTTCGGGCACTGATTCCTTGCCGATGAAGCCGAAGCTGCAGGTCAGCCGATGAGTGTCAGGATGGCGTGGCGCATATGCAGCGCCAACGGCTGGTTGTCGAGCTTCGGAAAGAAACGCGACCGGAACGGTAAGAAGCCGGGACCGCCCGTCCACGACGATCTGGTCGAACGCGTCTTCACTGTCGAATGCAACCGATCAGCTGTGGCTGACCGACATCACCGAGCACTGGACCGACGAGGGCAAGCCCTACCTCTGCGCGATCGAAGAGGCCTGTTCCGGGAGAATCGTCGGCTACAGCATCGACACCCGAATGACGTCATCGCTGGCAGTCGCGGCGCTCAACAATGCTGCCGCCCGCCGAGAAGGCGATGTTTCCGATTGTATTGTCCACTCGGACAGAAAATCTCAATTCCGATCACAGAACTTTGTGTCGGCTGAACCGGCACGGCCTGGTCGGATCGATGGCACGGGTCGGTGCCGCAGGTGACCACGCCGCAATGGAAGGACCGACCACCGTCGGCGCCGGCAAGCCCGCCTGGGCCGTTTGCCACCGATCAAATTCGAGACCATTCTCAAGACCGTCGCACCTACCGCGGCATGACACCGCAACGGTCACCGATCCGTGCAGCAGACCCATACGTCTCGTTGGCCTACTCGGACGCGCTGATCACGGCCGGAGTCAAAGCATCCGTCGGGACCGTCGGGCGACAGTTCCGATAACGCCCTCGCCGAGACCGTCAATGGTCTCTACAAGGCAGAACTGATCCACCGTCACCGCACCTGGCCAACCGTGACCGCAGTAGAAATCGCGACCCTGGACTGGGTCAACTGGTGGAACACCAAACGGCTCCACGAGGCACTCGATTATCGCACCCCAGCCGAAGTCGAAGCATTTTACACTCACCCACAGACGCCCGCGCCCGCGACCGTCTAACCACGGAACGAAACCCAGGGCACTTCAGCTGCGGGTAGAACACGGTAGAGTTGCTCACCAGAAAGGTGCTCCTTCGATCCCGAATACTTGTACTGTTGCAAGCACAATTATTGCGGGTCAGAGCACCTTTCTTCTTACTACGGGCCGTGTGTCACCAACTCGCGATGAAACGGCAAGGTTAGCTCGCGGAGTTTACGACCACCCGCCCGTGGTCCTGCAACAATGGACAGTAAATGGTAACGTGGCCCTGGTCAGACGTCGAGACTTACCACTGAGTTCGCCAGGCGCCGTTCCGCACCAACCGGGGTAGTATAAAAGCGCTGCTCTACACCGTAGATCAGCGTCTTTAAGTCCTCGTCGGTCTCGACTTTAAACTGTCTCTTTACTTCATCGAACTCCAGTTTCTCACCGCAGTACTCATTTATATAGTCGATCACATCCCCCCTGTCAGACTCAGACATTGCCCCAAGAGCCTCTAATGCCAGAGCGATTCTCTTTCGGTTAGGTTTAGCGACAGAAGCCACTGGGATGGAAGCGCTAACGAATTCGTAGTCAAGGAACTCTGATACCTGTTCATCAGTGGCCACCTTGAAAAGCTGATCAATTCCTTGAAATAGGGGCGACACGGCGGCTAGATCGCGAAACATAACGACATCTCTACTCGGCACATATATTGCGTCGGGAATTGAATTTATAACGACACGGCTGCTCGAAGCCTCCTCTATGAAGGCGGCGTCACCAAACTTGATGCATTTTCGTTTAACGAAGGATGTCGGCCGAACTCTCTGAAAGAAGAATGCGTTATTCTGACTCGACATGAGAAGCGTGATGTTCTCAAACTGTTCCTTTGTCAACTCAGGACAATCCGCCGAGACAGTCGTTTCATCTTTTAGATAGATGGGAAAAAACTCTCGTGCGCGGAAGCCCGAAACTGAGTACCACTCATCGTCGTCTAGCAGGGTGCGCGGATCATATTCCCTGCACAAGGACGGCTCGGGTGGATCCATCTCGAAGAGCTTGCGGTCAGAGATGAGCCTTCTAAAGGGCGCTTTCCTAAGTCGTTTCACCTTGGCGTAGATTTGATCCATAGTTTATGATCCCTCCTCCAGGAACGTGTAGCCATTAATTCGAACTGCTTTCGGAACCACAATTTGATCAGGAGTCCGAAAGTCCTGCTTGCTAATCAAGAATACTTTGGTACCTCTCCGGGTCGTCGCATTATAGAACTTATACCCCAAGAGCAAAAAATACGGGTTGAAGTAGAGTGCTTGCGAGACGTACGTGAATACGAATAGGATCCCGTACATGAATGCCAGAGCAGACCCATTAGACACACTCAGGGCTACAAAGAAGTACCCGAGATAGCTTGGCAAGAATGCGTTATTCGCATACTCAACCGAAACTATCTGACCCTTACCGAAGGAATCCGTTCCAAGTCCCCTGGTGAAATAAATGCTCACTCGGGTCAGAAGCAGCGGGATTATCAGGATAATACAGTTCAGCACGATATGGAATGGCAAGCCCCGCCCAGCGAAGAGGAACTGACTCTTGATCTGATAAACGGCAAGGAACAGGGCGGTCGCGTTCAATGTTAAGAGCACGCGGAGGCACTTTTCTAACATTTAGCCCTTTCAATAGATTCGGCGTGATTTGCAATCATGACTGGGTTAGCTGCTTCCAAAGCTCCTAAGCACCGTACCCGCCCACTCGATATGAACGCCTGATGGGCGTCTCATACGCCCCTTCTCTGTCTCCAATATCTTCGGTGGACAATTTTGCTCAGTCACCAGACCTCCCCAGTTAGAGGAGCGTTATTCAGTGCCTCGCGCCGACTCCGCCAGTCAGGGAGTTCCTTGTCCATCAGTGCGGTGAACCTCTCCCCGTGATTGCGTTCGAAATAGTGGGTCATCTCGTGGACGACGATGTACTCGAGGCAGTCGGGGTGCTTCTTGGCGAGTTCGACGTTGAGCCATATGTGTCGGGTCTCGCGGTTGCAGGATCCCCACTTGGTTTTCATTCGCCGGATGGTCCACTTCGGAACCGTCACGCCGAGTTCCTGCTCCCACTTGGTGATCAACCCCGGGATCACTTCACGGAGTTGCTGGCGGTACCAGTTGTCGAGGTAGTCGCGGCGCTTCTCCTGCGAGGTTCCTGCGGGAACGTAAAGGACGAGGCGGTCGCCGCCGAGTTCGAGGTGAGGCCGGCCGGGTCGCTCGACGACCTTGAGTCGTCGGCGGATGCCCCAGACGTAGTGGGACTCGCCGGTGACCATCTCCCGTTCGGACTGGCGTTCCACCGCCTGCAGCTCGGCCTGCTGGCGTTTGATCCACGCAAGCCGGCCCACAACCGCCAAACGGACTTGATCATCATCGAACCGCTCGGGGGCTGCGACGCGGACGCGGCCTACCGGTGGGTGGACGGTGATGTGCAGGTTCTTGATGTCCTTGTAGACGACGTCGACCTCGATGCCGCGGACGGTGAGGTACACGTTAGCGGTACTCATCGCGGGCTTTCACCAGGTCGAAGAGTTCGTCGAGGCGGTCGAAGCCGGCGGGCAGGACCTGGCGCAGAGCGCGTTTGACGACCTTCTCTTTCATCGTGTTACCCACCCAGTCATGCGGTTTGCTCGTCATCACCGCGTCGTCGACCTGGATCGGCATCGTCTCATCCGGCCAGCCGAAGTCGATGAGCGCACGTCGGGCGCCGTTGTTCGCCCACTCCGGGTAGTCGCCGTCGGACTCGTCGGTCCCGAGCTTCTTCGCCGCTTCCAACAGTTTGGCCAAATACTCCTGGTAGTCGAGTGCTTCCTTGCGGCGCTGCTCGATCAGCGCGTCGAGGAGGGCGCTCATCGTGTCGTAGTACTTGGGGTTCATCGCGTGCTTGTCGACGATGATCCTGCGCATGTTGTTGGTGATCGTCTCGGCCACGGCTTCCGGGTCCTTCTTGATCCCGGGCGGGAGGCGGTCGATCGCGCGGTCGCCGATCTGGGAGATCAGTTCGATCAGGCCAGTGTCGGCGAAGTCAGACACGACCTGGGAGGCGCCGGCCTGGATGTAGGTGTCGAGGAGGAACCGCATGCCGGCTTCGTACTGTTTGAAGTCGACGTTCTCCCCGGCCCCGAGTTTCACTTCAGCGCGCACGTCCACGTAGTGAGCGATCTCGTCCTTGATCTTCTCCGCGTCAGCCTGGCTGTAGCCGGCGGCGGTCATGTCGTTGGCAAGGTTGCCGTAAGCCCGGGTAACCGCGGCGACAGCCTTGTAGAGGGCGACACGTTTGGGTTCGTTGTCTTTGATCTGCTCGGCGTTCCCGGGTTCCAACGCGCAGAAGTACTGCTGGTACTGCAGGGTGTTCTTCGGCGGCGCAACGGGCTCGACCAGTGCCCGGATCGTCTCAAGTGCTTCGTCGAGGTCGTCGCGGGCTTGGTCGATGCGGTCGGTGAGCAGGCCGTCGATGTCGTCCTTCTCGTAGCCTTCGAGAGCGCCGGAGGTGTAGTCGGTGATCGCGTTCTCGAGAGAGTTGAACAGGTCCTGGTAGTCGACGATGTAGCCGTAGTCCTTGTCGTCGCCGTCGAGGCGGTTAACGCGGCAGATCGCCTGGAACAGGCCGTGGTCCCGCATCTTCTTATCGATGTACAGATACGTGGCACTCGGGGCGTCGAAGCCGGTCAGGAGTTTGTCGACGACGATCAGCAGCTGCATCTGGCCCGGGTTCTCGACGAACTGGCGTTTGACGTCCCGCTCGAACTCCTCGACCCGGGTCACGGCTTTGTCGGCCGGCTCGTCGAAGTAGTCCGCCAGCATCCGCCGATAGGTTTCGTACTGGCGGATCTTCTCCGTCTTCCCGGCGCCCGAGTCTTCTTTCGCGATGTCGCTGGCACTCGGGACGTAGCTGGTGACGATCGCGCACCGGCCGGCGAATCCGGCGGCGACGAACAGCTCATAGAACTTGCAAGCCTGATAGATCGAGGATCCGACGAGCATGGCGTTGCCGCGGCGGTCAGCGAGACGTGGTTTGGTCGCCATGTCCAGGAGGATGTCGGCGACGATCTTCTCGGCCCGGGACTTGCTGGTGAGGACCTTCTGCATAGTGCCCCAGCGTTTCTTCAGCTCAGCCTTGGACAGGTCCGTCATGGTCTTCGTGTTGGCGTCGAACCACTCGTCCACGGCCTGGGGTGAGTCAAGGTGCTGATCGATGTTCCGGGCCTCGTACCGCAGATCCAGCACCACACCGTCGGCGACGGCCTCGTCGAACTTGTACGTGTGGATGAACGACCCGAAGGTCTCGATGCTCGTGGCTTTGTCCGCCTTGAGGAGCGGGGTGCCGGTGAACCCGATGAACATCGCATCCGGCAACAATGCCTTCATGGCCTGGTGCATTGTTCCGGACTGGGTGCGGTGGGCCTCGTCAACGAAGACGAACAGGTTGCCCTTGGCTTTGAAGTCCTTCGGGATCGTCGCGTGCAGTTCCTTGATGAACTCCTCTGTCGCCTCGTCATCCTCGCTGTCGATGTCGGCGGCGCGGAACTTGTGGACCAGCGAGCAGATCAGCCACTCGTCGCTGGTGTTGAGGGTGCTGATCAGGTCCGCACCGCTGCGGGTGCGGTAGATCTGTTCGTTGACGCCGTTGAAGACCTTCTCGATCTGCTCATCGAGTTCGGTGCGGTCGGTGATCAGCAGGACACGCGCGTCGGGCTGGTGCTCGCGGATCCACTTGGCCAGCCAGACCATCGTCAGGGACTTGCCCGAGCCCTGGGTGTGCCAAATGATGCCGCCCTCACGCTCGGCAATTCGCTTCTGCGCTGCTTTCACACCGAAGTACTGGTTGTGGCGGGGCCCCTTCTTCACGCCGGCGTCGAAGACGATGAAGTCGTGGACCAACTCCAGCAGACGCGGCTTGCTGCACATCTGCAGCAGCGCCCGATCCAGCGGCCCGGTGACATCGGGATCGATGGTTGAGCTTGTCGAAACCTCTTTCCATTCCAGCCAGTACTTCTCCGGGGTGTCGATGACCCCGTACCGCAGCCCCTCCACATCGTTGCCGGCGAACACGAACTGGACGGTGGAGAAGAACGGGCGAATGAACTCCGGGCTCTGGTTGCCGATCGTCTGCCGAATCCCTTCGGACACAGCGACTCTGGAGCGTTTGAGTTCCAGCGTGGCCAACGCCAGCCCGTTGACATACAGCACGACGTCGGGGCGCTTGGTGTGCTGGCCGACGACGGTGACCTCTTCAGCGATGCCGAACTGGTTCGCCTCCGGGTTCTTCCAGTCGATCAGCCACACCGTCTCGGTCTGCTCACCCACACCGGGTTTGACTTTCACCCCGTAGCGCAACAACCCGTAGACATCACGGTTCGCCTCGTACAGGTCGTGTCCGGCACCGCCCGCGGCAGCCTTACCGAGCTGATCGAGAGCACGGTTGATCAGATTGTCGTCGTAGCCGCGGGCACGCAGATTCTGCGTCAGTAGATCGGTCTCGACATTCGCATTCTCCTCGCGGTACTCCCAGTTGCCCAGGTACTCGTAGCCGAGCTGGTCGCGAAATAGCGCCGCCACGCGGTTCTGAGTCTTTCGTTCAATCTGTCCGACATCAGTCATGACACGTCCTCCACGTCAGACTCATCGACCCAGCGAGCAAGCACACTAAGTGCGGCCAGATACTCCAACCCCTCCTGCTCACTCAGCTCCGTGTCAACTTCGTGGCTAAGTGGATTACGGATACCTGAAAACACACCCTCGGCCAGAGCCATGGCGCCACGCTGTACCGACTTGTAGGTGTCGCTGCCATCCGGCTGCATCCGGCGCAGCCGCTTCTTGCGGGGCTCGGCCGCTTTCTCGCTGAATGACTCCTGGAAGAGCTTTGTTTCACTGAGGTCACGACGACACACCTTGTTCTGCGTCTCGGCATTGAGCTTCCGAATCGCGCCACTGACCGCTTCGCGGTAGTGACCAGACTGCCAGAGCGACTGTGCGCCGCCCCAGATCCATGGATGGAGCTCGGCCGCAGAAAGCTCAGGGGCGTTCTCGCCAAGGTTCTCTCGGACCTCCTCCGCGCGGAGCAGTTCCTCTCGAGCGCGGATCGCGGCCTCACGGTGGCGGGTCCAGCGATTGGTCTTTGACAAGGCGATGTCAGTACGCCAGTTAGGGATCACCCGGTCAAGGATCTTCTCAACAACCTGCGCTTGCTTGGTCACATCCGCGTCCGAGGAAGCCGTGCTTGACGTGTGGGTGATCGAAACGTAGCCCGGTCCACTTCGGCTGTTATTCGTCATCACCGTCATGGTGATGAAGCGGTCCAACTCCTCAATCGTCCACTCCACGTTCATGGCGCAACCTCCACGGGCAGCCGCATACGTCCGGTGAGAAGTTGCTGCATCATTCCGGTCTTGACTGTACGAGCTTTCGTGAGGCGATCCTGGAGCGTTCTCAATACGCTGTCGGCATCGTCTAGCGCTGCAGCGATCGCGGCGCGCTCGCTGGCGTCAGATGGCCACTGGATTGCAAACGAGCGAACTTCATTAGAGTTTACCGCCGTGAAAGTGCTGCCCTGTTCGTAGAGCGACCAGGCAGACTCCGCGTATACGAGTGCCTGGAACAAAAAACTGTTGTCACGCGGCGTGCTGATCGCGCAAACGCCGCGTCCCAAACAGCTCGGCTTGGAAACGATCGCTGTGTACCCAACCGGCGCTCGTACGGTCAGGAGGACGTCGCCCTCTTTGCAGGTCTTCGTTGGCTCGGTTGTCCAGATCCGATCAAAGGTGACGCGATCTCGGATGTCAGCTTTGCCCTGAATGAGTGGTAGTCCGCGACCGTCAGAATTGTACGTGTACCCGGCAGGAGACTGTCCCATCGTTACCGTTGTAATCGATCCGAGCTTCGCGCTGTGCCACGCCGCATCGAATCCCGGCAGGCGGGTGCGGCCGGTCAGGAGCTGCTGCATCATGCCCTGCTTGATCGCCTGTTTCTTGGCGATGAGTCGTTCGAGGGTGGCGATCAGATCGTCGACGGCATCAAGTTCCTGGCCGATCGCTCGCTGCTCAGCCTCGCTAGGAACTCTCAAACGGTACTCGGCAAGCTCCTCGCGATTGACCTTGGGGATACCGCTTCGCGCGGAAACACTCACTACGAAGTTTGTGAAATCGCGGCTAAGGAGAGAGTGCAAGATGAAGGAAGAGTCCACTCCAGGACGGGGCGTGAGTGGGTACATGTCCGCACTGCAAAGTGCGACGAAGTCGCACTTGTACGCCTTCTGCAAGTAAGGACGAATCTTGCTGTAGATGACATCCCCAGGTCGCACGAGGTACTTGCCACTGATAGCTCCCTGCGCGGCGGCAGTCTCCTTCTTGATAAGACGGCCTGTTCGGGATTGGAGATGATCCGGCGCGATCAGCGGGAGTTCTCGAAAAGCACCCTCACGAGGATCGACCTGGCCGCTCTTGATCGTGACCAGGTCGAGCAGAGCCCTGTCATCCCATCCATCAGTTGTAGCGATATTGCTCATGACGTGACACCCATTGCCACGAGGTGGCGTTCAACCCTGGCTTCCAGCTGTCCCCGCTCATCTTCGAGATCCGAAACTGTCTCGGCATACCGCTCGCCAAGTTGCCGGATGCGTGCGACCAGGTTGAGGGTGAGGGCTTCGACTACTCCTGCGACGCGACTCGCGGCGGTTGTGCGCCATTTGTCGTCAATCACAATTGCCTCGATCTCATCTTCGGTTAAATCGCCATACTTTTTGAGGGTGGCGAGGTCGAGTTCCCCCTGGGCGTCCTTAACTGCCTTCTTGGCCGCGGCTTCGGCGTTGTACAGCTTGGTGGCGTGCTGCAGTGCCGCGATCTCGTCGGAATCGCCCGTCTTCTTGATCTTTTTCAGTCGGGTAGCAACCAGTGCCTTGGAGACCTTGTCGTCGTCCATCGCGTCGGCGAGAAGCCCATCCTCGACCGCATGTTCTTCGATGTACTCCGCGACAGCGCGGGTAGCGTCCTCGGCGGTGGCGGTTAGCCCATCGACTCGGGCCTGCTCGTCGGCGAAGTAGCGCGCCACGATGAGCACGGGTGGGATGAGGTCCATTTTGTACTTTTGAGCGCCCCTGCCTGCACCAACGACCAGATCCGGTTCTTCGGTAAGCTTGCGCTCCTTATCGTTGATCGTCAGCCGCGGTTTTGCGGCTTCCTGCCAGCCGTCGGCCATGATCAGGTACACATCGTCATGCATCGTCTCGTGCCAGTAAGTCATGAGTTGCTCGTAGACGTTGTACTCATCAAGCAGTGGCAGCACCTTGAAGCGTGCCAGAAGGTCGTCGCTGATGGTGGTGATCAGTTCGTTTGGCTTGGTGTCAGCGGTGATGCTGGCGAGAGCGGCGCGATGCGAGGTGAACCAGTCCTCGACAATCACTGTCGCTTGGTCGCGGAGTCTATGGAAGCCGGGCGCATCGAAGATGGCCTGCTGGACGTCGTTTACGTGAATGGCGAGGTCGCTGTAGCCGGGACGGTTCGGAGTGAACATCTTGGCCCGTAGCGCGGGGAAGGCGTCCCAGTAGGGCTGGAGTGCGTCGAGATCGCGGTCGGGAATGCCGCCGTGCAGGTGGGCGCTGAGGTCCTGCAGGTCCTCGGGTTCTGAAGAGTCGATGTAGCGAGGGATGTTGAGGTTGTAATCGTTCTTCTCGTTGGCGATCTCGCTCATCGGGACCATACGCGAGTAGCGGCCGATCTCGATCTGCTTATTGAAGGTGTCGACGATCTTATGGATGTCCTGGCTGCGCAACCGGTTCTTGTTGCCGTCCTTCATAAAGCCTTTGGAGGCGTCGATCATGAACACGCCGGTGCGGGCCAGGGCGTTCTCCTTGTCGAGGATCACCACGCAGGCGGGGATGCCGGTGCCGTAGAACAGGTTGGCAGGCAGACCGATGATGCCTTTGATGAAGCCCTGCTTGAGAAGGCGGGTACGGATCTGCGCTTCGGCGTTGCCGCGAAAGAGAACGCCGTGCGGGAGAATGATCGCCGCCTTGCCGGTGGACTTGAGGGAGGTCAGGGCATGGAGGAGGAAGGCGTAGTCGCCGTTCTTCTCCGGTGGGCACCCGTACTCGAAGCGGCCGTAGTCGTTCTCTAGGCCGTTGTTCCAGGACTTCACCGAGAACGGCGGGTTCATGACGATGTAGTCGAAGGTCCGCAGGTGATCACCCTTAGTGAAGGCCGGGCTGGTGATGGTGTCGCCCTTTTCGATGTCCGCTATCTCGTTGCCGTGCAGGATCATGTTCATCTTGGCCAGCGCCCACGTGGCGTTGTCCTTCTCCTGGCCGTAGATAGTCATCCCGCGCGGCGCCTCGGCCGCGGCCTTGAGGAGCAGGGAGCCGGAACCGCAGGCGGGGTCGTAGACGGTCTGGTCCTGGCGGGTGTCGCCGTTGATGCCGACGACCTTCGCGAGGATGCGGGAGACCTCGGCCGGGGTGTAGAACTGGCCCTTGCTCTTGCCGGATTCGGTGGCGAAGTGGCGCATCAGGTATTCGTAGGCGTCGCCGAGGAGGTCGTCGCCTTCGGCGCGGGAGCCGCGGAAGTCGAGGTCGTTGAAGATGGTGACCAGCTTGGAGAGCCGGTCCTGCATCTCCTTGCCCTTGCCGAGCTTCTCCTCATCGTTGAAGTCGGCCTGGTCGATGACATTGCGCAGGTCGTTGGCTTCGGCGAGCTTGGCGATGATCTTGTTGAAGCGGTCGCCGATCTCTTTGTCACCCTTGGCGGCGAGCATGTCGTCGAACGAACCACCGTCGGGGACATCGATCAGGGTGTTGGGATCCGTCTTCGCCTTATCGGAGACGTACTTCACGAACAGCAAGGTCAGGATGTAGTCCTTGTACTGGCTCGCGTCCATACCGCCGCGGAGCTGATCACAGCTCGCCCACAACGACGCGTACAGGTCCGACTTCTTCAACGCCACGGCGTTCAACCACGCTTTCACTACACAGGCGCCGCATGGGTGGAGCAGTCCCACAATCCGAGCCGCAGCGCACAACTCTGTTCAGTCCGGCGATCCGCCGGCATCGCTGGAATCATGCCACCGCGCGCCGACAGTGTGAGGATGGCTCGGCGGGAAGAGATGTCAGATTGGGGACTTCGGACCACGCAGTCCCCTGTTAGAGCGTTCGCACACGACTGTGCCGGGATGACGGCAAAACGAAGAGGTCAGGAAGCATTTCTGCAACCTGACCTCTTCGTGCGATTCATCCTGAACCACTCTCTGTGGGCGAAGGGGGACTTGAACCCCCACGTCCCGAAGGACACTGGCACCTGAAGCCAGCGCGTCTGCCATTCCGCCACTCGCCCGTGGCAGTCGATCAGCTGATCGACGCTGTCCGTGTGGACTTTGAAAAGACTACACGGTCCCAGCGCAGAGCAAAAATCGGTCCCGGACAAGCAGTCTGACCTGCGATGACAGTGCGCCGAGACCATCGGCCGCCTGTGGCAGATGTGACAATTGGTGCCTTATGGGGAAATCTGAGGAGCGGACAGCCGGTTCGGGCCGGTAACATGAATCGACACTTCATGCATGCCGACACGCCAGCGAGAACGAAAGGGGAGCCCGTGGGCCTTCTGGACCGATTCGAGCGCAAGCTCGAGTCCGCCGTCGACGGCGGTTTCGCCCGCGTCTTCGGCGGCAAGGTGGCACCGCAGGAGATCGAGAACAGCCTGCAGCGCGAAGCCGAGGCCTCCATCGAGGACCTCGGCGACGGCGCCAGTCTGGTGGCGAACGCCTACGTGGTCACCCTCAGCCGCTCCGACCTGACCCACGTCTCCGAAGAGTACGAACTGAACCGGAAGATCTTTTCTCGTCATTTAGAGGACTTCATCCGTGACAATGGGTGGCAGACTTACGGCCCGGTGGTCGTAGAGTTCGACCAGATCCCCTCATTGCATACCGGACAGTTCCATGCGCGCGGCGTGGTCAACCCCGACGCCGCTCCGCGACCGATCGCGGCCCACCCCGTACCGTCAGAACCGCAACGCCCCGACCGAGGAGCCAACGACATGACCAATCCCCCCGGAAACGACCAGGGCTACGGACAGCAGCCCGGCCACGGACAGCAGGGCGGCTACGACCAGTACGGGCAGCCCTACGACCAGCAGCAGTACGGTCAGCCCCAGGGCTACGACCAGCAGGCCTACGAGCAGCAGCAGGGCTACGACCAGCCCTACGACCAGTACGCGCAGCCGCAGGGCTACGACCAGCAGGGCTACGCGCAGCCCGCCGCGTACGAGCAGCAGGGCTACGACCAGCAGCAGTACGCCCAGCCCCAGGGATACGAGCAGCAGGGGTACGACCAGCAGGGCTACGGTCAGCCGCAGGGCTACCCCGCCCCGCAGGGCTACGACCAGCCCCAGTACGGCCAGCCCCAGGGGTACGAGCAGCCACAGGGCTACGACCAGCAGGCCTACGGCGCCCCGGCCGATCACGGCTACGCCCAGCCCGCCGGCTACGACCAGTACGCCGCCCCGGCCGACCAGGGTTACGCCCCGCCGGCCGACCAGGGTCAGCCCTACGCCCCCCAGGGATACGAGCAGCAGGGCTACGACCAGCAGTACGCCCAGCCCGGCTACGAGCAGCAGCCCGCCTACGACCAGGGCTACGGCCAGGCCGGCGGCTACGACCAAGGCTACGAGCAGCAGCCGGCCGCGTACGACCAGCAGCAGTACGCCGCCCCCGCCTACGGCCAGCAGGCCCCGCCGTCGGCCCCGGCCGCCCCGGCCGGCGCTCCGGCCGCCATCACCCTGGTCCTCGAGGACGGCAGCAGCCGCACCTACGCGCTGCGGCCCGGCTCCAACGTGATCGGCCGCGGCCAGGACGCCCAGTTCCGTCTCCCGGACACCGGTGTCTCCCGCCGGCACGTGGAGATCCGCTGGGACGGCCAGACCGCCATGCTGCAGGATCTGAACTCCACCAACGGCACCACCGTCAACGACCTGCAGGTCAGCAGCTGGGAACTCGCCGACGGCGACCGCATCCGGCTGGGTCACTCCGACATCACGGTCCGCTTCCAGTAGCACCGAGCACATAGAATGCGGTCGGGGCCGACCAGAGCCCCGACCGCTGAGTGCATCTCGACGATCCGTACCGGACCCGCCGCCGGGCCCCGACCACAGATCCGCCGACCACAGATCCACCCACCGACCGAGCCGAACCGGCACCGAGCCGCACCACAGAGAGGAGCGAGCATGCAGGGCATCGTCCTGCAGCTGACCCGTTTCGGGTTCCTGCTGCTGCTGTGGCTGTTCATCTACCTGATCATCCGGTCGATGCGCCGCGACCTGGCCGTCGCCAGCGGCGTCCGGTCCGCGTCGACCAACAGCGGCGGCATCCGCGACCGCCGCGCCCGCGCCACCCGCACCCGCGGCGCCGCCCGCTACCTGGTGGTCACCGCCGGCGCGCTGGCCAACACGCGCATCACCCTCGGCGATCAGGCGGTGCTCATCGGCCGGGCCGACGACTCCACCCTGGTGCTGTCCGACGACTACGCCTCCGAACGCCACGCGCGCCTGTCGAAACGCGGTGACGACTGGTACGTCGAGGACCTCGGGTCCACGAACGGCACCTACCTCGACCGCGCCAAGGTGACCACCGCGGTGCGCGCCCCGTTGAACACGCCGATCCGCATCGGCAAGACCGTGATTGAGTTGCGCCCGTGACCCTTGTGCTGCGCTACATCGCGCGTAGTGACCGTGGCCTCGTCCGGTCCAACAACGAAGACTCCGTCTACGCCGGCGCCCGCCTGCTGGCCCTCGCGGACGGCATGGGCGGGCACGCGGCCGGCGAGGTGGCCAGTCAGCTGGTCATCAACTCCATGCGCGCCCTCGACGACGACGAGGTGGGCCAGGACCTGCTCGGCGCCCTCGGCCACGCCGTCGCCGAAGGCAACGAGGCGATCGCCGCCGAGGTGCAGCGCCAGCCCGAACTCGAGGGCATGGGCACCACCCTCACGGCCATCCTGTTCGCCGGCTCCACCATCGGCCTGTGCCATGTGGGCGACTCCCGCGGCTACCTGCTGCGCGACGGCGAGCTCGCCCAGATCACCCGCGACGACACCTTCGTCCAGACCCTGGTCGACGAGGGCCGTATCACCGCCGAACAGGCGCATTCGCATCCGCAGCGCTCGCTGATCATGCGTGCGCTGACCGGCCAGGAGGTGGAACCGACCCTCACGCTGCGCGAGGCCCGCGCCGGAGACCGCTACCTGCTGTGCTCGGACGGCCTCTCGGACGTGGTCAGCGAGGAGACCATCGCCGACACCCTCGCCACGGTCACCGACTACCAAGAGTGCGCGCAGCGGCTCATCGAGCTCGCCCTGCGCAGCGGCGCCCCGGACAACGTCTCGGTGGCCCTGGCCGACGTCGTCGACACCGAGTACGGCGAGTCGCGTCCCATCCTCGGCGGTGCCGCCGGTGAGGACGACCAGGACGGCTACGTCCCCGACCCGACCACCGCCGCCGGACGGGCCGCCGCGCTGCGCCCGCCGGCCACCCCCGCGCAGCGGCCCAGCCTCAGCCAGGACGAACCCGAGCAGCGCCGCCACCCGTGGCGGCTGCCGATCCTGATCATCGGCGTCCTGGTGGTGATCGCCGCCCTGGTCACCACGTTCTTCGTGGTGCGCTCGAAGGCGATGGACAGCTTCTTCGTCACCAGCGACGGCGGTCAGGTAGTGGTGAAGCAGGGCTCGCCCGACACCCTGCTGTTCACCACCGTGCAGAAGCCCGCGCAGAAGGTGTGCGTGGTGGGCGCCGACACCGACGACCCGAGCTTCATGTTCGTCGACGACGGCTCCACCGACCAGTGCCAGCCGCTGCTGGTCGACGACCTCACCGAGGCCAGCCGGGTGGCGATCAATTCCGAGAGCATCCGCAACCTGGACCTGTCCGACGCGCAGACCCGGGTCCGCGGCCTGAAGATGCTGCCGCTGTGTCCGCCCGCCCCGTCGCCCACCCCCTCCGACGGGGAGCCCGGCCGCACCGGAACCTCCACGCCCGCACCGGCCCCGACCACTGAACGTCCCGACGCCTCGCCCAGCGACGCCCCGCACGCGCCGAACTCCGATGCGTCGTCCCCGGCGCCCGCACCGGCCACCACCGGCACCGACGGTAAGCGAACCTGCCGGGACGTCTGATGACCTCTGCGCCCATTCCCGTCTCCGCCAAGGCATCCGGCCGCACCACAGAGCTGGTGCTGCTGCTCGGTGCCCTGGTGCTGGTGGCGGCCGCCTTCCTGATCGTGGAGGCGGCACAGGGTCAGACGCTCACCTGGGCTCTGGCCAAGTACGTCGCCGCCTTCGCCGCCCTGTGGGGTATGGCCCACCTGGTGGTGCGCTACTTCGCGCCCTACGCCGATCCCACTCTGCTGCCGGCCGTCGCCGCCCTCAACGGTCTGGGCCTGGTGATGATCCACCGCCTGGACCTGGGCTCGGAGCGGGTCGACGAGGTGGCCAAGCAGGCCGAGCGCACCCACAACGCCGACCAGCAGCTGCTGTGGGTGTTCATCGGGGTGATCGCCTTCGCGGCCACGCTCATCCTGATCCGCGACCACCGCACCCTCTCCCGCTATGCCTACACCCTGGGCCTGGGCGGTCTGATCTTCCTGGCGCTGCCGGCGGTCCTGCCGTCGTCGATGTCGGAGATCAACGGCTCCAAGATCTGGATCCGCACCCCGCTCTTCAACATCCAGCCCGGCGAGTTCTCCAAGATCCTCATCATCATCTTCACCGCGGCCTTCCTGGTCTCGCGGCGTGACCTGTTCACCACCGCCGGGAGGCAGTTCGCCGGCATCGACTTTCCGCGTGCCCGCGACCTGGGCCCGCTGATCGCCGCCTGGGTGATCGCGATCGGCGTGCTCGGGTTCGAATCGGATCTGGGCACCTCGCTGCTGGTCTTCGCGACCGTGCTCACCATGCTCTACATCGCTACCGAGCGGGTCAGCTGGCTGCTGCTGGGTGTGGGCCTGTTCGTGGTCGGCGCCGTCGTCGCCTACCAGCTGTTCAGCCATCTGCAGACCCGTGTGCACGTCTGGCAGGATCCGTTCACCGACTACGAGGGCAGCGGCTATCAGATCGCACAGAGCCTGTTCGGGCTGGCCACCGGCGGCATGTTCGGCACCGGCCTGGGCTCGGGCCGGCCCAACATCGTGCCCTTCGCCAACACCGACTTCATCCTCACCTCGTTCGGCGAGGAGCTCGGTCTGGTCGGCATCGCCGCGCTGGTCATGCTGTACTTCATCGTCGTCATGCGCGGACTGCGCACCGCCGTCTCGGTGCGCGACAGCTTCGGCAAGCTGCTCGCCTCCGGACTGGCGGTGACCATCGCCGTGCAGCTGTTCGTCGTGCTCGGCGGCGTGACCAAACTGATCCCGCTGACCGGTCTCACCTCGCCGTTCCTCTCGTACGGCGGTTCCTCGCTGCTGGCCAACTTCATCCTGCTGGCCTTGCTGCTGCGCATCTCCAATGCCGCCCGGGAACCGGATGTGCCCAAGCGGCGCACCCCGCCGCCAGGCGTGGAGGCCATGGACACCCGGGTGGTGCCGCGCGCATGAACCGACCCATCCGCCGCGTCGCCGTCGCCGTCATCGTGATGATCGTCCTGCTCCTGGCCAACGCCACCTACGTGCAGGTGATCAAGGCCGACGGCCTGCGCAACGACAACCGCAACTCGCGGGTGCTGCTCGACGAGTACTCCCGCGAGCGTGGACTGATCGTGGCCGCCGACGGCACCGTCCTCGCCGAGTCGGTGCCCACCGACAACCGCTTCAAGTACCTGCGCCGCTACCCCACCTCACCGAACGCGTATGCGCCGGTCACCGGCTACTTCTCGCTCTTCTACAAGTCCGACCGCGGACTCGAGCACAGCGAGAACGCCATCCTCAACGGCAACGACGACCGGCTGTTCAGCCAGCGCTTCATGGACCTGTTCTCGGGCCGGGATCCGCGCGGCGGCAACGTGGTCACCACCATCGACCCCAAACTGCAGATGACCGCCTTCCGGGCGCTGCGCGAGGGCGACTGCGACGGACCGTGCCGCGGCGCGGTGGTCGCCCTCGAGCCGTCCACCGGCAAGATCCTGGCGATGGCGTCCACGCCCAGCTACAACCCCAACGAGCTGGCCGCGCAGGACGCCGAGGAGGCCACCGCCGCCTGGAATTCGCTCAACCCCGACAGTCCGGCGTCGCCGCTGATCAACCGGGCGATCACCGCGCTGTATCCGCCGGGATCGACGTTCAAGGTGGTCACCACCGCCACCGCCCTGGACGCCGGCCTGCCGGCCAGCACCCGGCTCACGTCGGCCGCGCGCATCACGCTGCCCGATTCGGCGACGATGCTGCCCAACGACAGCGGTGAGACCTGCCCGGGATCGACGGCCGGGACGGTCACCCTGACCCAGGCCTTCCAGTACTCGTGCAACACCGCCTTCGCCCAGCTGGTCACCGAGAAGCTGCCCGACGATCCGGTGCAGGCGTTCGAGAAGACCGCCGGCGACTTCGGCATCGACTCGAAGTTCCCGGGTATCCCGCTGCCGGTGTCCACCTCCACGGTCGGCGACATCGGCGACAACGACCTGGCGATGCTCGCCCAGTCGTCGATCGGTCAGCGCGACGTGCGCCTGACGGTGATGCAGAACGCCCTGATCGCCGCGTCGGTCGCCAACGGCGGCGTGCGGATGCGTCCCTACCTGGTGGATAAGGTGCAGACCGCAGACCTGCGCACCGTGTCGACTACGTCTCCTTCGACCCTCAACCGCCCCCTGAGTCCCGACCAAGCTGACACACTGACCGACATGATGATCCGGTCCGAGCAGGCGACCGCCGGTGCGCAGTCCGGTATCGCCTCGAAGACCGGTACCGCCGAACCCGGCGACGCCGGTGCGACGACCTACGCCTGGTACATCGGCTTCGCGCCGAGTTCCAACTCGCGTATCGCCGTGGCGGTGGTCGTGGAGAACGGCAGCGGGGGCGCCAACTCCTACGGCGGCGTGGTCGCCGCCCCGATTGGACGCGCTGTAATGAATGCATATACCGGAGGTGGCCGATGAGCCTGCAGAACGGGACCGTCATCGCTGACCGCTACCGTCTGGTCCGGCTCATCGCCACCGGCGGCATGGGTCAGGTGTGGGAGGCGCTCGACACACGGCTCGGCCGCCGTGTGGCGGTCAAGGCGCTCAAGGCCGAGTACACCAACGACCCCGAGTTCCTCGCCCGGTTCCGGGCCGAGGCGCAGACCACCGCGCGGCTCAACGACCCGGGCATCGCCAACGTCTTCGACTACGGCGAGACCCCGGACCGCAACGGCGGCGACACCCTGGCGTACCTGGTGATGGAACTGGTCGACGGCGAGCCGCTCAACTCGGTGATCACCCGCCTCGGGAAGCTGTCGCTGACGCACACCCTGGACATGCTCGAGCAGACCGGCCGGGCGCTGCAGGCCGCCCATGCGCAGGGGCTGGTGCACCGGGACGTCAAGCCCGGCAACATCCTGATCACCCCGGCCGGGCAGGTCAAGATCACCGACTTCGGCATCGCCAAGGCCGTGGACGCGGCGCCGGTCACCCAGACCGGCATGGTGATGGGCACCGCGCAGTACATCTCACCCGAGCAGGCGCAGGGCCTCGAGGCCACCGCCGCCTCGGACGTGTACTCGCTGGGTGTGGTGGGCTTCGAGGCCCTCACCGGCCAGCGCCCCTTCGGCGGCGAGGGCGCCATCACCGTCGCGATGAAGCACATCAACGAGGAGCCGCCGCAGCTGCCGTCGTCGATTCCGCCGGCCGTGCGGCGGCTGATCGAGATCACCCTGCGCAAGGATCCGGCCGCCCGGTACGCCAACGGCGGCGAGTTCGCCGATGCGGTGGCCGCGGTACGCGCCGGGCACGAGCCGCCGCCCCCGCGCAGCGGCGTGGTGCCGGCACCGACCGGAACCCGCGCCACCACCGTCATCCCGGCCCCCGCGCCGGTCCCGGCGGCCCGCCCGATGGCAGCCCCGCCGGTCGAAGACGGCTGGAGCACCGGTCACAAGGTGCTGGCCGGCCTGGCCGGTCTGCTGCTGATCGCGGCGATCGCCCTCATCGGCTACTGGCTGGCCACCTCACCGGAGGGCACCACCTCGCCGAGCACGTCCACCCCGGCCACGGTCACCGAGACCACCACCGAGCGCAATCAGCCGGAGACCACCGAGGAGACCCCGACCTCGGAGACCAGCGAGACCAGTGAGTCGAGCGAGACCGAGACCAGCACGCCCACCACCACCGAGACGACCGACGAGGAGACCACCAGCACGCGGCGCGGCATCCCGGGTCTGCCCGACATCAGTATCGAGATCCCCGGTATCGGCTGATGATGAATCAGGACGAGTTGCTCTCGGACCGCTACGAGCTGGGCGAAACGCTCGGCTTCGGCGGCATGTCCGAGGTGCAGTTCGCGCGCGATCTGCTGCTGCACCGGGATGTGGCGATCAAGATCCTGCGGCCCGACCTGGCCCGCGATCCGTCGTTCTATCTGCGTTTCCGCCGGGAGGCGCAGAACGCGGCCAAGCTGAACCATCCGTCGATCGTGCAGGTCTTCGACACCGGTGAGGCGGAGACCCCGGAGGGTCCGCTGCCGTTCATCGTGATGGAGTACGTCGACGGCGACACGCTGCGCGACGTGCTGCGCGCCAACGGCCCGGTCTCGCCGCGGCAGGCGATGACCTGGATGGCCGACGTGGCCGCCGCGATGGACTTCTCGCACAAGGCCGGGATCGTGCACCGCGACATGAAGCCGGCGAATGTGATGATCGACCGGGCCGGCGCCGTGAAGGTGATGGACTTCGGCATCGCCCGCGCCATGGACGACACCTCGGCCACCATGACGCAGACCTCGGCGGTGATGGGCACCGCCCAGTACCTCTCGCCGGAGCAGGCGCGCGGGCTGAAGGTGGATCCGCGCAGCGACGTCTACTCGATGGGCTGTGTGCTGTTCGAGCTGGTCACCGGCGAACCGCCGTTCACCGGCGACTCCCCGATCGCGGTGGCCCACCAGCACGTGCACGAGGATCCGCGCCGGCCGTCGCACGTGCGCCCGGACCTGTCCCCCGAATTCGATTCGGTGGTCATGAAGGCGATGAGCAAGAACCCGGCGAACCGCTATCAGAGCGCCGCCGACTTCCGCGCCGACCTGATCAAGGTGCTCTCCGGCGGCAAACCGTCGGCCCCGATGCTGCTCGACGGTCCCGAGGATCTCGAGGACACCGGCCGCTCGCGGGCCGCGGTGCCCGGACGCCGGCGCGCCGAGGTGCGCGCACGCCGCACCGAGGACGACGACGACCGTCCGCTGTACCGGCGCCGCGCCGGTCAGATGGTGATGGCGCTGGTGCTGATCGCCGTTCTGCTGGCGGCCCTGTTCGCGTGGTCGCCGTGGGGCGGCTCGGACCAGAAGGTCGACGTGCCGCCGGTGGCGGGCCTCGATGCGGCCGCCGCCAAGCAGACCCTCGAGAGTCAGGGCTTCCGGGTCAAGGAACGCGCCGAGCCGAGCATGACCGAGGAGCGCGGTCGCGCCACCCGGACCGTGCCCGGCGTGGACGTGCCCACCGCCAAGGGCTCCGAGGTGACGCTGTACATCTCGTCCGGACCCGAGCAGCATGAGATCCCCGACCTGCGCGGCAAGTCCGCCAAGGAAGCCACCGAGGCGCTCTCGGTGCTCGGCTTCAAGAACGTACGCACGGTCAAGACCGACTCCACCGAGGAACTCAAGGACAAGGTGGTGCGCACCGGTCCGGCGAAGGGCGCCAAGACCCCGGTCGACCAGACCATCACGCTGTACGTGGGCACCGGACCCAAGCAGGTGACCATTCCGGATCTGCGCGGCCAGACCGAGGCGCAGGCCCGCTCCGTGCTCGAGGAGCTGGGTCTGGAGATGACCACCGCCAACACCGACTCCGACCTGCCCGCCGGCCAGGTGGTCAGTACGGACCCCGGCAGCGGGGCCACCGTCGACGCCGGGAGCACCGTTCAGGTCCTGCTGTCCCGGGACAACATGATCGAGGTGCCGGATCTGAAGGGCAAGACCGAGAATCAGGCCCGCAGCGCCCTCCACGACGCCGGCTGGGAAGGCCGGATGGTGACGAATCCGCGTTCGGTGCCGCTCGGCTCGCCCAACGCCGACAAGGTGATGTCGCAGAGCCCTGCGCCCGGTTCGACGATCCGCAAGGACGAGAACGTCTCGGTGACGGTCGGGCAGGCGCGCCTGATCGGCTGAGCACCGTCCCACGCCGACCGGGCTCCGGCCGATCCCGGCGGAGGGTCAGTGGCGCAGGGCGCCGGCCATCTCCGCTTCGAGGCTCGCGACCCGGGACTCCGGGACGTCGAGCCCGCAGACCGAGAGCCAGTTGGCGAGCATCCGGTGGCCGCCCTGGGTGAGCACGCTCTCGGGATGGAACTGCACCCCGTGGATCGGCAGCTCGCGGTGGCGCATGGCCATGACGATGCCCGACTCGGTGCGCCCGGTGACGACGAGCTCGTCGGGAATGGTCTCGGGCAGGACGGTCAGCGAGTGGTACCGGGTGGCGACGAAGGGGTCGGGCAGCCCGGCCAGGACACCCCGGCCGTCGTGCGTGACCAGCGAGGTCTTGCCGTGCAGGAGTTCGGGGGCACGGTCGACGGTGGCCCCGAAGGCCGCCCCGATCGCCTGATGGCCCAGACACACCCCGAGCAGCGGCGTGCCGGCGGCCGCGGCCACCGGAATGATCGGCATCGTCGCCCCCGCCCGCTGCGGCGTGCCCGGGCCGGGTGAGAGCAGGATCCCGTCGAAGGCGTCGACCACGGCCGGCAGGTCGGCGAGGCGTTCGTCGTCGTTACGCCAGACCTCGGCGTCCACCCCGAGCTGACCCAGGTATTGGACCAGGTTGTAGACGAAGCTGTCGTAGTTGTCGATCACCAGAACGCGCACTGTGCCAGGTTATCGGGTTCTCGCAGGCGGGGCCCGCTGGGTTACCGTAGAGCCATGCCTAAGTCAAAGGTGCGGAAGAAGACCGATTACACGATCAACCCGGCGAGCCGCACGCCGGTGAAGGTCAAGACCGGGCCGTCGAGCGTCTGGTACCAGGCCGTCATGTTCGGTTTCATGCTGGTGGGTCTGGCGTGGCTGCTGGTGTACTACATCGGCGCATCGAGCAGCAACAGCGCGCTCGGGCAGGAGGGCAAGTTCCTGCACTGGATGTACGAGCTCGGTTCGTGGAACCTGCTGATCGGTTTCGGTCTGGGTGTGGTGGGCCTGTTGATGACCATGGGATGGCGCTGAGTCCGCCCAGTTCATGACCCCTTCACGAGGTTATCCACAGCTGTGGAATAACATGTGTGTAAGTCATTCACACAGTGGAAATCACATGTGTGTAAGTTATCCGCATTGTGGGTAAGTCCTGTGGATAACTCTGTGAGCACACCCCGTCGCAGCTGGTCGACGCCGTTCCCGGCGGGTCTGGCCGTACTGATCGGCGGGATCGTTCTGATCGCCGCGGCCGCCGCGAGCTATCGGGAACCGGCCGGCATGCTGCTGCTCGGACTGGCAGGCCTGGGCCTGGTCGCCGTCGGCACCATCGCGCTGACCCGGCGTCCCCGACTCACCCTGAGTCTCGGGCCCGGCCGTCGCCCGGAACTGACGATCCGCACGCTGCGCGGCCTGCGCACGCTCACGCCCGAGTCGATCGACTCGGTGGAACTGCTGGGCACCCGCCGGCTGCTGTTCTCGTCCACCCAACTGCTGATCGACGACGGCGACGGGGGGCTGTACGTCTTCAGCCGCTGGGATCTGGGGGAATCACCGCAAGCCGCCGCCGAGGAACTGACCGCTGCCGGACTCGAGGTCCGGCAGCGGCTCTGAGCGCGGTATGGGTCAGCCGGTGGCGGCGGCGAAGCCGGTGCCCAGGGCCAGCGCCACCACCAGCAGGACGCCCAGCCCGATCCAGGAGACCCGGCTCACCTCTCGGTAGGTGCGCCGCTCCGGCGGCAGCGCGACCGTGGGCAGCCAGAGTACGGCGGCCGCGGATGCGGCACCGAAGACCAGGCCGCCGAGATGGCCGAACAGCGAGATGTTCGGTAGGCCGATCGACAGCGCGAGGTTGAAGCCGATGACGATGAGCACCGTCGTCGGCGACAGTTTGAGCCGGAGCACCACCACCAGCAGTGCGCCCATCAGTCCGTAGATGGCTCCGGAGGCCCCGGCGGTGAGCGTCGGATCGCCTTCGAGCGCCATCACCAGACCGCTGCCGCCGAGCAGGCTGATCAGGTAGATCGCCAGGTAGCGGGCGGTGCCGAAGATGCGTTCGAGGTCACGGCCCACGATGTACAGCGAGAGCATGTTGATCACCAGATGCATCACCGACCAGTGCAGAAAGCCCGAGGTGAGCAGCCTCCAGTACTGGTCGTCGAAGCCGGCGCCGGTGATCAGGGCGCCGTTGCGCATGACCGACGAGTTCACCATGTGGGTGCCGCCGGCCTGCGCCAGACAGATCAGGAAGACGACGACGTTGACGCCGATCAGCCCGTAGGTGGCGTACGGAACCGCATCGGCTGCGGCTGTCGGGGCCGCGGGCACCGGGCCGGTGGCACGCGCGGACTGCTGCGCCTGGTTCACGCAGTCGACGCAGTGCTGTCCCACGCTCGCCGGCCGCAGACACTCCGGACAGGCCGACCGCCCGCACCGCGTACAGGAGAGTGCGGTGGGACGGTCGGGATGCCGGTAGCAGTACTGAGTCACCGAGCTCAGCTGAGCTCGATGCTTTCGATCACCACGTCCTCGAGCGGGCGGTCGCCCGGACCGGTCGCGGTGGTGCCGATGGCGTCGACGACGGCCTGCGAGGCCGAGTCGGTGACCTCACCGAAGATGGTGTGGCGCCGGTTGAGATGCGGGGTGGGCGTGGTGGTGATGAAGAACTGGGAGCCGTTGGTGCCGGGTCCGGCGTTGGCCATGGCCAGCAGGTAGGGGCGGTCGAACTGGAGCTCGGGGTGGAATTCGTCCTCGAAGCGGTAGCCGGGGCCGCCGCGGCCGGTGCCGGTCGGGTCGCCGCCCTGGATCATGAAGCCGTCGATCACCCGGTGGAAGATCGCGCCGTCGTAGAACGGGCCGCTGTCACCGCCCTTGGCGTTGGTGGTCGAATAGTCCTTGCTCCCGTCGGCGAGACCGACGAAGTTCGCCACGGTCTTCGGAGCGTGATTGGGGAACAGGTCGATGACGATGTCGCCGCGATTGGTGTGCAGGGTCGCGGTCTTCTTCTCTGCAGTCACAGCATCCATCCAACCACGTCTTCTGGCGTGTGGGACGGTGACCTGGCACTCTGAAAGACATGTCGAACAAGGTCCTGGCCGTGACCGCCTCCGTTCTGCTCGCGCTGATCGCTGCGCTCTTGGTGGTGGCCCGGCGCTCGCGCACCGAACACCCGCCCGTCTCGCCGACGGTGCCGCGCATCGAGGACCTGCAGAGCGACGACCGCCGCACCGCGACCGGGTAGTTTTGACCCGTGGCTTCCGACGATTCCCGCGACGACCCCGCCCCGAACGACCCGGCCGGCGATGATGCGCGCCCGGCCCCGGCGACCGGCTCCGAGCCGACTTCGGCGCCGGAACCGGCCGAGGACGGTACCGGTTTCGCGGCGGCGCCGTGGGAGCGCTCCCCGACGCCGACGACCAGCCCGGGCTCCGGTCCGGTGCCGGTGAGCCGTCCCGCGGGCTCGGCGGGAACGCCGCCGGGCCGGCCTTCGGCCCCGTCGGCCCCAGCAACCCCTTCGGCCACGTCGGCCCCAGCCTCCTCTTCGGCCCCGTCGGGGTCGCCTGATCCGGCGAGCACCGTCGGCCAGGACCGTCCGGTCAGCCGCCCCGCGCCGCCCCGCACGACACCGCCCGCGGCCGGCGGTTCCGGTCCGGGTCCCGCCCCGGCCGTGGGTACGGACCGGCCGGCCCCGCGTCCGGCTCCGGCTACCGGCTCGGCGTCCCCGGGCACCGGATCCACGCCCCGCCCGCCGGCCGGCAGGCCGCAGAGTCAGGTCGGTAAGCACAGCGGCCCCATCCCCACGGCGGGCCCGGCCGGTCCGGCACCGCAGGACGGCAGGCCCGCGCAGCCGGATCGGCGCCCGGGGCCACCGGGTGCACAGACCGGCGCCGCGGTCCCCAGGACCGGCACTCCGCCGCGCGGTCCGGCGGCTCCGGCCGATCGCCCGCTGGCCTATTCGGCGGTCCCGGACGGCCCGGTGAGCGGATCCAGACCCGCACCGCCGGCCGCAGCAGGGGCCTCGCTGACCGCGCAGAGCGCGCCTTCCGCCGCGGCGACGGCCAGGCCGGTCACCGGCAACCCCGCCCCGGCCGTCGCCGATGAAGCCCGCGATGACAAGCCCCAGGATGAGAAAAACCAGGAATCCGTGAACCGTTCTTCTGCCGCACCGGCCTCGCTGAGCACCGTATCGGTGGTCGCCCTGGTGCTGTCTGCGCTCGGCTTTCTGCTGATCACCGTGCCCTTCGGCCTGTGGCTTGGCTATCGCGGCGTCAGCGAGACCTCGCCGCCGCGGCCGCGCCGCGACGGGCTGCCACTGGCCAAGGCCGCAGTCGTGCTCGGCTGGGCGTGGGTGGTCTTCTGGGTGCTGGCACTGATCGCCTACCTGTGGATCCTGCTCTGATCCGAAGCGCCGTTCCGCGGCCGGAGCTCGCACCGGCACGGCGCACTCAACTGTTACGGCGTAGTATCCCAGGCATGTTCAGGCGATCTGTTCTTCTTCTGCTCTGTTCGATCCTCGCTCTTGCCGGCGTCGCCGCGCTGCCCACTGCGCGGGCTCAGGCCGCCGGCTGCCCGAATGTGGTGAATCTGTTCGCCCGCGGCACCGCCGAGACCGCTCCCCCGGTGGGCATCACCGGGCTGGCCTTCCAGAACGCACTGCAGTCCCGGCTCCCCGGCCGCAACGTGCAGGTCCGGCCGGTCGACTATCCGGCCAGCTCCAACTTCAACAACCGCGAGGCCATCGTGCGCAGCGTGATGACCGGCGTGCAGGACGCGCAGAAGCAGATCACCGGCATCGTCGACCGGTGCCCGCGCACCAATATCGTGCTGGGCGGCTACTCGCAGGGCGCCGTCGTGGCCGCGTACACCGTCAACGGCGGTCTGACCATGCCGGCCCGCAACGCCGAGTACTCGTGGCTGCTGCCCAAGCAGCTGCCGGAGAAGGTGGCCTCCCATGTGGCCGCGGTGGTGCTGATCGCACCGCCGTCGTCGCGCTGGATGCGCGATCTCGGGGCCCCGCAGCTGACCGTCGGCAAGAACTACCGCGCCAAGACCGCGCGGTACTGCACCCCCGGTGACACCGTCTGCGACGGCTCCCCGGTCGGTCAGCCCAACGAGCTGCACGTGCTGTACCCGTTCAACGGCACCGTCGACCGCGCAGCGGACTTCGCCGCCGCCCGGGTGCGCCGCTGACGGCGCCGGACTGATCGGACCGGACGTCTCCGCGAAGACCATCGCCTTCGCGGAGACGCTTTTCGTGCCCGGATGCCGCGGGCCGTCCCCGTGGCCGGGCGTTCCGGGCTATGGTCGGGCCGTCGTCGGTGGCCCTGGCGGGCCGTGGTGCGGCCGCTTCCGCGGCCCCTGGGTATCGAAAGCAGTGACTGCTCATGCGGTGAGACTCTGTTCGCGAACACGCCAAGAGCATCGCAGTGAGCGCGGGTGCGCTCGCGCTGGTGCTGGTGATCGTCTGGCTCGACATCTCGACGAATGTGTGGAGCGAGGTGGTGATTCTCTCCGGTCTCGCCGCCGGTCTGGTCACCTTCATCCTGACGGTGATGGTGCTCGACAAGGTGGTGTCACGCTCCACCGAGCGGCGCTGGGCGCCGGTGACCCGGCTGGCGCTCTCCGAGTT
>NZ_JBJURU010000018.1:0-52900 GCF_046098115.1 Gordonia sp. VNK21
AGAATTGACTGGCAAAAAACAATCAAAAAATCATTCCCTGTACCAGCCAAAAAATGCGGCACAAGAAAATCCATCACACACTATCGAGTTCTCAAAGAACACACACCCACCAACACCACCCCACCAAAAAATGGAGCGAACTTCAGTGAACATCTGTTGCGCCACCCGAATCCGGGCAACTGCTCCAGCCTAGCACCGCTGTTTCCGGTCTGCAACCCCGGGGCTGATCTTGCGATCGTCTCCGGCGTGGAAGTCCGGGCCGTGCTGGCCGGGCCCCGATTAAGTTACGCACATGCGAACGCAACGTCAAATCGGCTGGTCAGAGGCCTGAAAGGAGTACTCTGTCAAGCATGTTGCGTGCGTCGTCGCCCGGTGTCCGGTTGTCCGTTTCGCGTAGTGCCGCCGGCCTGGCCTGTGTGGGTCTGCTGGTAGCCGGCTGCGGGGACACTCCGCGGTCCGCGGACGACCCGGCGACGAACACCGCGTCGGCCGAGGACGTCGCCGGTGTGTTCGCGTCGTCGTACAACGATTCCGGGATGACCGCGGCGGTGCAGCGCAGCTTCTGCTCCGATGTGGTGGGCCGCTACGTCAATCGTGCGTCGCTGGCCGACGGCAGCGCGGATCGGGGCAGCGTCGCCCTCGGTGCCGTGACCGTGGACGGCCATGCGGGTACCGCCGAGCTCACCTACTCCCCCAGTCAGCAGCCTCCCCGCCGCTACCACCTCGACCTGCGGAAAGACGCGTCTCAGGGATGGTGCGTCAGCAGTCTGGCACCTGACGCCGGGAACTGAGGCACTCACCAGCGACCCCGCCCTCGACCCCTGCAGAGAAATGACACAGTGACTAAATGTGGGCGCAGTCACCGACCTGTCGGTGGTCCACCGGTATGCGTGATCACCAGTAAATCGTGCGGTACCGGACACTGCCGGCGACGCGGCCGACCAGGTTTCCGCTGATCCAGAGCCATGCTCCCAGCCTGCGGCGCGACCACGACCAGGGCCAGACCGGTGCGGTGGCGGCACTGACCGTGGCGTGGACCGGAAACCACCACCACTGCCGGCCCGGAGCCCCGTACTGCTTGGCAACCCGGGCCTCTTCCCGGGCGTAGACCAGCGCCTGCTCCCAGGTCTCGGCCAGGCCGGTCCGGAATCGGTAGGCGACCATCGCCTCGGGCGCGTAGCCGAATCGGTAGCCGGCGGTCTGGATCCGCCAGCAGAACTCCACGTCGCCGGCAGCCGTCGGATAGCTCTCGTCCCAGCCGCCGACGTCGTCGAAGACGCTGCGGTGCACGGCGAGGTTGCAACCGAAGGTGATCGGCAGGAACCGGCCCATGACGAACGCCTCCTCGGGCGCCGGCAGCTCGCGCCAGGCCGCGACCACCGGTTCGTTGAGGCTGTCGCGTTCGAGCGGGCCGCCGACGATGTCGGCCCTGGCACCGGCCTCCACCATCGCCCGCAGCCAGCCGGGATGGACGGCATCGTCCTGGTCGCAGTAGACGATGAAGTCGTGGACGGCGGCCCGGGTGCCGACGTTGCGGGCATGAGAGGTGCCGGGCACACCGGACGCATCCACCCGCCGCAGACCGAGACGTTCGCGGTGAGGGTGCCGGTCCAGGTGGTCGGCGAGGTCGGCGCTGCCCTCGTTGTCGCTGACCACCACCTCGAACGGGCCGTCGAAGTCCTGGGCGGCGAGCGCCTCGAGCTGAACGTCCAGTCCGGGCAGCCCCCGGTAGTAGGCGATCACCACGGAGGCGGTCACGGCAGCGCCTCCAGCAGTTCGGCGATGCTCACCCCGGTGCCGGCGGCCACCGAGTGCAGGATCTGCTGCAGTCCGGCGACCACCCGCCCGGCCTGCGCCGGGGAGAGCTCCACCGTCGGATAGACCAGCGTTCCGTGCAGGCCTGCGGGTTCACCGTCCCGACGCTGATCGAGCACCGCGATCTCGAGTTCGTGTTTGGCGACGGTGTTGGCGATCGGCTCGCGCCGCACCGTGAGCCCGCCGAGGTCGATCTCGTCGTCGGCGCCTGCCCCGACGGCGGACTGCTGGACGATCAGGGTGGCGGGGAAGAACGGCCCGCCGGCCGGTTCGGCCGGATCGGCGCTCAGCCCGAACGCCGCGAGCAGGTCCGGCCCGGAGACGTCCGGGTGGGCGAGTCCGCCGAGCAGCTGCTCGTTGACCTGCGCCACCAGCTCCCCGAAGCTCCGCTCGCCGGTCACGTCGAGCAGCATGGGAATGTCCTCGGCGAAGTTGCCGACCACCTCGTCGAGGTGGATGTGCGGACGGTTGGCGTTGGCCGTGCCCACCCGGACCCGGCTCGAGCCGTTGCGGGCGGCGAGCACGACCGCGAAGGCCGCCTGCAGCACCGGGAACAGGCCGGTCGATGCCCCACCGGCCACCGATTCGAGCCGTCGGTGCAGCTGGGCGTCGAGGTCGAAAGCGACTGTGGCCCCGGCTGAATCCCAGGCCGGGCGGCCGGCCGGTGCCGAGCGTTCCGGGCGGCCGAGCGTGCGCTGCCAGTAGTCGAGCTGGCGGCGGCCCTCGTCGGTGGGTGCCTCCGGTGGGCCGAGTACCTCGTGGCGCCAGCTGCTGTAGTCGGTGAACCGGATCGGCTGCGCGGCGAGCGCCGGCTCGCGTCCGTGCAGCCGGGCGGCGAGTGCGGCGAGCAGGTCTCGCAGCAGCACCGGCATGGAGGCGCCGTCGGCGCTGAGGTGGTGCACCACCACGACCAGCACCGTGGTCTGCGGATCGAGCGCGAGCAGCCGGACCCGGAGCGGACCGTCGTCGGCCAGGTCCAGTGCCTGCCAGGCGATTGCACCGATGACCTCACCGAGCCGTGCCTCCCCGACCGGCTGTGGCTGCAGCGATCCGGAGATCCGCGCGGCGGCGGTCCCGGCCGGGTCGACGTGCAGCTGCGGACCGTGCGGGCCGCGCCGGTACCGGGTGCGCAGTGCGGGGTGCGCTGCCAGCACGTCGGCGAGGGTGGCGGCCAGCACCTCCGGGTTGAGGTCGCCGCGCAGCCGCAGCGCGACCGGCACATTCCAGTCGGCGCTGCGCCCTGCCTCCACCGCCGCCCAGATGCGCCGCTGGGCGGGCGCCAGGGGCGCCGGGCCGGCCTTTTCACGGCGCACCAGCCGCGGCCCGGAGCTGGGCCCGTCGTCGCTCGCCTCGATGGCGGCGGCCAGGCCCGCGAGGTCGGCGGTGTCGAAGATCAGCCGGACTGGGACCGGGCGGTGCAGTTCGGCCTCGAGGCGGGCGCTGAGCCGGGTGGCCGAGAGCGAGTTGCCGCCGAGGTCGAAGAAGCCGTCGGCCAGTCCGGCCCGGTCGGCGCCGGTCACCTCGGCGACGATGCCGGTGACGGTGCGCTCGAGCGGGGTGCGCGGCGGGATGTGGCGGCGTTCACGCCGGGCGGGCTCGGGCAGCCGGGAGCGGTCGATCTTGCCGTTGGCGTTGTGCGGCAAGGCGTCGACGATCTGCAGTTCGGGCCGCAGGTAGCCGGGCAGTCGGGTGGCCAGCGCGGCCGCGATCGTATCCGGGTCGGGATCGGGGCCGGTGAGGAAGGCCACCAGCCGGTCGCCGAAGGCGGCGACGGCCGCGTCGGTGACGCCCTCGCTCCGGCGCAGCACCGCCTCGATCTCGCCGGGTTCGACGCGGAAACCGCGGACCTTGAGCTGGTCGTCGGTCCGGCCCAGGTAGGTGAGCACGCCGTCCCGGCTGCGGCGCACCAGATCCCCTGTGCGGTACAGCCGGGCGCCGCGCCGGTAGGGATCGGCGACGAAGGCGGCCGCCGTGCGAGCCGGATCGGCGTGATAGCCGCGGGCGAGCTGGATGCCCCCGAGGTGGAGCTCGCCGGGGACGCCGTCGGGCACCGGCCGGAGCCGCTCGTCGAGCACGCGGACGGTGACCGAGGTCTGTGGCAGGCCGATCGGGATGCGGTGCGGCACCGGGGCTTCGACGCGATGGTCGGTGACGCTGACGGCGGTCTCGGTGGGGCCGTACAGGTTGTGCAGCCGGGCCGGGCCACCGTTGCGCGTCAGGCGGTGGGCCAGGCTCACCGGCAGTTCCTCGCCGATGCAGAGCAGGGCCCGGAGCCCGTCGGGCAGGTCGCCGGCGTCGAGCAGCATGGTCAGCGCCGACGGCACGGTGGGCAGCACAGTGATGTGCTGTTCGGACAGGGTGCGCAGCAGCCCGGGGCCGTCGCGTTCGAGGCCGGGAGCGGCGAGCACCACGCGGGCCCCGGTCTGCAGCGCCCACCAGTACTCCCACACCGACAGGTCGAAACCGGCCGAGGTGCGCACCAGCACGGCGTCGTCGGCGGTGAGCGCGAAGCGTTCCTGCATCCAGCGGAGCTGTTCGCCGACCGCCTCGTTCGGCACGCTGACGCCCTTGGGCAGCCCGGTGGATCCGGAGGTGAAGAGCACGTAGGCCGGGTGCTGGGGCCGGGCCCGGCCGAGGAAGTCGGCGGCGTCGTCGCCGGTGGCGGGAGGCCGCACCGGGATGTCACCCGTTGCCAGGGTCGCGGCCGGCTGCGCCGAGGCGAGGATCGCCTCGGCCCGCTCGCCGGCGGTGAGATCGACCGGCACGTAGGCGGCGCCGACGGTGGCGATCGCATAGAGCGCCACCAGCTGGGCCAGCGAGCGTGGCGTGGTGACCGCGATGCGGTCCTCCGGGCCCAATCCGCGTCGTTCGAGGGTGCGGGCCAGCGCCAGCACGGTCTGCGCGAACTCGCGGTAGGTCAGGCTCTGCTCGCCGTCGACCACCGCCACCGCATCCGGGGTGCGCCGGGCCTGCCGGTGGAATTCGTCGGCCAGACCGCCGCGGACCAGTGCCGGTGAGGGCGCGGTGACGGTGAGCCTGCGATAGTCGTCGGAGTCGAGCAGCGGCAGGTCGCCGACGGGACACTCGGGCCGTTCGACCAGGGCGCGCAGCACCCGCAGGTACTGGGCGCTCAACGCTTCGGCTGTGGACCGGTCGAAGAGTTCGGTGGCGTAGTCGAGCCGTCCGGTGAGCCCGGCTCCCGGCTCGCCCTCGGCGAGGGTCAGGTGCAGGTCGAATTCGGCGACGGTCGTCTCGTCGTCGACGATCCGGGCGTCGAGACCGGGCAGCGCGGCGGTGAGCGGTCCGAGGTTCTGGAAGGAGAAGGCCACCTGGAACACGGGGTGCGCGCCGGTGCCGCGCGGCACGTCCAGGTCTTCGACGATGCGGTCGAAGGGCACGGCGGCGTCGGCGAATGCGGACAGCGCCGCCTCGCGGGCGACGGCCAGCGCCCGGCTCCCGGAATCGGACGGTGCGATGCGCGTGCGCAGAGCCAGCATGTTGACGAACATGCCGACCACTTCGTGCAGACCGGCCTCGTCGCGGCCGGCGATCGGGGTGCCGATCACCACGTCGCGGTTGTCGCCGATGCGTCCGAGCAGCACCGCGAGCGCGGTGTGCGCCAGCATGAACGGGGTGCCGCCATGCCGGGCCGCCGTCTCCTGCAGGGCGCCGTGCAGGCCGGGATCGACGGTGAACTCCACCCGGTCGCCGATGGCGCTGGGCTGCGGCGGGCGTGGCCGGTCGGTGGGCAGGTCGACCAGCGGCGGTGCCCCGTCGAGCGCCCTCAGCCGGCGGCGCAGCTGCGCGCCGCCCTCCCGGTCGAGCACGGCGCGCTGCCAGAGCGCGAAGTCGGTGTAGCCGACGGCGGGCGCGGTGAACTCGGGGGCCCGGCCGGAGGTGCGCGCGGCGTAGGCCTGCGCCAGGTCGCGGGCGAGGATCGTCATCGACAGACCGTCGGCGCAGATGTGGTGCAGGACCAGCGCGAAGAGGTGATCGTGGCCGTCCGGGTCCACCCAGAGCGCGGCCCGCACGGGCGGTGCGGTGGTGACGTCGAAGCCGCGGTGCAGCACGGCCTGCACGGCCGGATCGGACGGTGCGACACGCACGGCGTGTACGGCGAGTCCCGGTGCGGCCTGTTCGGCGGTGAGCACCAGCTGGTGCGGCCCGTCCGCGGTGTCCGGGTAGACGGTGCGCAAAACCTCGTGCCGGACGGTGAGATCGTGCAGCGCGGCGCTGAAGGCGTCCACGTCGAGGGTCCCGCGCAGCCGGAGCAGCACCGGGATGTTCTCGGTGAGGGCCGAACTGTCGAGACGGTTGAGGAACCACATGCGCCGCTGCACCGGCGACAGCGGAATGTGCTCCGGATGCGGCAGCGATCCGAGGACCGGTCCGCCGGATGCGGCCGAATCGTCCAGGGCGGCAGCGAGTCCGGCGATCGTCGGCGTCTCGAACAGCTGCCGGACAGTCAGCTCCCGGCCGGATTCGGCGCGGATCCGGGCGACGGCGCGGGTGGCGCTCAGCGAATGTCCGCCGGCGGCGAAGAAGTCGTCGTCCACGCCGACCCGGTCCAGGCCCAGGATCTCGGCGAAGATTCCGGCGATCAGCGTCTCGGATCCGCTGGCCGGTGCCCGGTAACCCGCGCGCTGCACCTGCGGCTCGGGCAGGGCCCGCAGATCCACCTTGCCGGAGACGGTGAGCGGCAGCGCGTCGACGACCATGATCGCCGACGGCACGGCGTAGGCGGGCAGTTCGGCACGCAGCGAGGCCTGGATCTGAGCCGGGGTGGTCGGCTCGTCGGCGGTCACATAGCCTGCCAGGACCGTCGTCCCGTCCGCTGCTGTGCGTCCGGTGACGGCGGCGGCGGTGATGCCCGGCAACGCGCGCAGCGCCGCCTCCACCTCTCCGGTCTCGATGCGGTGTCCGCGGATCTTGATCTGGTGATCGACGCGGCCCAGGTGCACCAGGTGCACAGCCCCGTCGGCGGCGGCGACCGCGCGGACCAGGTCCCCGGTGCGGTAGCAGCGGCTGCCGGGCGGTCCGTGCGGGTCGGCGACGAAGGCCCCGGCGGTCAGATCCGGTCGCCCGTGATAGCCGCGGGCCAGGCCCGGACCCGACAGGTACAGCTCGCCGGGTACGCCGGGCGGGCATTCGAGCAGGTGCTCGTCGAGGACGCGGGCGGTGACCCCGGTGATCGCGGTGCCGATGGGCAGCGCGGCGGCCGGGCCGTCGTCGGTGAGGGGGCCGGCGAGCGTGCCCATCACGGTGGCCTCGGTGGGTCCGTAGGCGTTGAAGAAGCGGGCGCCGTGGGCGATCCAGTCGGCGGCGACCGCCGGTGGGCAGGCGTCGCCGCCGACGATGACGGTGCCCGGCAGGTCCGGGTCGCCGGCGGTGAGGGTGCCGAGGACGGCCGGGGTGAGGAAGGCGTGCGTGACCGCTTCGGCGGCAAGCACTTCGGCGAGCTCGGTTCCACCGTAGAGCTGCGGGCAGGCGATCACCGTGGTGGCGCCGGCGTCGGCGGCCAGCAGCAGTTCGAGCAGCGCCGCATCGAAGCTGGGTGAGGCGAAGTGCAGCACCCGGCTGGTGCCGGTGACGCGGTAGCGGCGCTGTTCTGCGGCGAACGCGGCCAGGCCGCGGTGGGTCACGGTGACCGCCTTGGGCCGACCGGTGGAGCCGGAGGTGTAGATCAGATACGCGGTCTGATCCGGCCGGGCCGGGAGGGTTCGTTCGGCGTCGTGCACGGCGCCGTCGGGCAGGGCGGCGAGCTGCGCGGTCACCGCGGGGTCGTCGAGCACGATCGCCCCGCCGGCGAGGTCGGCGGGCAGATCGGTGAGGCCGCCGCGTTCGGCGTCGACGGTGAGGATCAGCGCCGCACCGGAGTCGCGGGCCATGAAGGTCCGGCGCTGCGCGGGGTGGGCCGGATCGATCGGGACGAAGGCTGCGCCGGTGGCGGCGACGGCCCGCATGGCGATGACCGACCAGCTCGAGCGCGGCAGGCACAGGGCCACCACCGAGCCGGGGCCGATTCCGGCGGCGATGAGCAGCCGGGCCAGTTGCGCCGAGCGGGCGGCGAAGGTGGTCTCGTCGAGTCCGGACAGTCGCCAGCCGGGGGTGTCGAGGATGTCGGCGAGCAGCCGGACCGGCGGCGCCGCGGGTCCGGTCAGTCCGGACAGTTCCCGGCGTTCGGCAGGCAGCAGCAGGTCCAGGCCGGCCACCGCACGCTCCGGGCCGGCCGCGGCCTGCTCGAGTACCCGCTGCCAGCGGTCGAGCAGCCGGGCGGCGGTCTGCGGCCGGTAGATCTCGCCGCGGTGCGCCGCGGTCAGCTCCAGGCCGCCGTCGGCGGTGGCGGTGACGGCGAATTCGAGGTCGAAGCGGGCGGCCGGCACGTCCACCGGCAGGGCTGCGGGGTGGGCGGCCTGGTCGTCGACGGTGAGGCTGACGTGGATCAGCGGATGGTCGGCGAGCTCACCGACGTCGAGGTCCCCGTGGTCGAGGGCGTCGAGGATGCAGGTCGTGGACTCGTCGACGGCGGCGGCGAAGCTCTGGCCGGGCCGGACCCGGGTGCGCAGCGGGGCCATGGTGACGAACATGCCGACGAGGTCGGCGACGGCGGGGTCGGTGCGGCCGGCCAGCGGTGTGCCGATGATCAGGTCGGTGCCGGAGCCGTTGCGGCTCAGCGTGATCGCGAGCGCGGCGTGCAGGACGGCGAACAGCGTGGAACGGGTGCGGCCGGTCAGTGCGGTGATCGGCGCGGACTGGGCGGCGGTCAGCGTGCGCCGGTACACCCGCGCCTGCGGGCGGTCCGGATCGGCGTCGGGCCGGGGTGCGGACCGGAATCCGGGCTGCTGCGGCGCACCGGCGAGCACCGTGTGCCAGTACTGCCGGGCGCGGGCTCCGGGCGAATCGGGGTCGGCGGGATCGCCGAGCCGGGCGGCGCGGGCCAGCACGTGGTCGGCGTACTGCAGCGGGAGCGGCGCCCAGTCCGGCTCCTCCTCCGCGGCCCGGGCCCGGTAGGCGCGCTGGACGTCGGCGGCCAGCACGGGCAGCGACCAGCCGTCGGCGGCGATGTGGTGCACGGCCAGCACCAGCACCGTGTGGTCGCCGTCGTCCTGGACCAGGATGCGCAGCGGCAGCTCGGCGGTCAGGTCCACCGTCAGCGACAGTGCGGCGGCGGCCGCGTCGGGGTGTTCGGAGACCAGTGCGGCCGGGTCGGTCCGCTCGGCGGGCAGGATGTCTTGGCGCGGTCCGTCGACGCCTTCCGGGTAGCGCGTGCGCAGCACCTCGTGCCGGGTCAGGACGTCGCCGACGGCGGCGGTCAGGACGGCGACGTCGACGCGGCCGGGCAGCCGGACCGGGGCCAGGATCCACTGTGCGACCGAGTCCGGAGACTTGCGGTTGGCCAGCCACAGCGGCAGTTGGGCCGGCGCGAGCGGCAGGACGCCGGGCCGGGGCGGCAGCGTCGCCGGCCCCGCCTGGTCGTCGCCGGTGACGCTTTCGCCGGTGTGGTCGTCCCCGGTCTCGTCGAGGCGGGCGGCCAGTGCCTCGGCGGTGCGTCCGTCGAAGACCGCCCGCACGGGCACCCGGGTTCCGGTGGCGGCGGCGATACCGGCCACCAGCCGGGTGGCGATGAGGGAGTTGCCGCCCACCTCGAAGAAGTCGTCGTCGACGCCGACCGTGTCGCCGAGGATCTCCCGGATCAGGGTCAGCACGAGTTCTTCGTTCGGGGTGCGCGCGGCCCGCCCGGTGCCCCCGGCCGCGGGTGCCGGCGGTGCGGTCAGCGCCGTGCGGTCCACCTTGCCGTTCGCGGTGACCGGCAGCCGGTCGGTCAGGACGATCTGGGCGGGCACCATGTGCTCGGGCAGACGCCGGGCCAGGGCCGCGCGCAGCACCGCGGGCAGGTCGGCGGCGACGCCGTCCGGTCCCACCGCCGCGTAGCCGATGAGCCGGGGCCCCGTGCGCGGGTCGTCGTGGTGGATCACCGCGGCGGCGTGCACCTGCGGCTGCTGAGCCAGGACGGCCTCGATCTCACCGAGTTCGACGCGCTGCCCGCGGATCTTGATCTGGAAGTCGCTGCGCCCCAGGTATTCCAGCTCCGGCTCGGCGGTGTTCCCGCGCTGCCAGCGCACCAGATCGCCGGTGCGGTAGAGGCGTTCACCGGCGGCGAAGGGTGAGGCGATGAAGCGGCCGGCGGTCAGATCCGGGCGGCCGTGGTAGCCGCGGGCCAGCTGCCGGCCACCGAGATAGAGCTCGCCGGTGACGCCCGGGGGCACCGGTGTGAGCCGGTGGTCGAGGACGTAGACGGTGCTGCACGGGACCGGCCGGCCGATGGAGATCGTTCCGGTGGCCGCACTGCCGGTGGTCACCTGGACGGCGGTGACGTCGACCGCGGCCTCGGTGGGGCCGTACAGGTTGTGCAGGTGCGCACGGGTACCGGCGAGCAGAGCGGCGGCGGTGCCGGCGCTGAGCGCCTCCCCGCTGGTGAAGACCAGACGCAGGGAGGCCAGCCGCCCCGGCTCGATGCCGGCGGCCAGGAAGGCGTCGAGCATGGCGGGCACGAAGTGGATGACGCTGACCTGTTCGGCGTCGATGAGGTCGGCGAGTTCGAGCGGATCGCGGTGGGCGCCGGGCGGGGCGATCACCAGCCGGGCGCCGACGGCCAACGGCCAGAACAGTTCCCACACGGAGACGTCGAAGGTGATCGGCGTCTTCTGCAGCACCACGTCGGTGGCGGTGAGCGGGGTGCGTTCGGACATCCATTCCAGGCGCTGCACGATGGCCCGGTGGCTGACGCTGACCGCTTTGGGCACACCGGTGGATCCGGAGGTGAACAGGATGTAGGCGGGGTGGTCCGGCCGCAGCGGGGTCCGGCGGTCCCGGTCGGTCACCGGATGTCCGGGCCGGTCCGGGTGGAGCTCCGCGGCGGGCACGACCTGTGCCCGGCGCCCGGGCGGGAGTGCTTCGCGGCCGGCGTCGTCGGCGATGACGGCGACCGGGTCGACGGTCTCGAGCATGGCCTCGATGCGGGCGGCCGGCTGCGTCCGGTCGATCGGCACGTAGGCGGCGCCCGCGGCCACCGCTGCGTGGACGGCGACGAGCATGTCGGTGGAGCGGTCGACGGCGATCGCCACCGCGGTCTCCGGTCCGGCGCCGGCGGCGATCAGGGCCCGGGCGGTGCGGGCGACCCGGGCGGTGAACTCCGCGTCGCGGCGCGGGGCCGCGGCCAGCAGTTCCGGCAGGGTGTCCGCGGACGGCGGCGGGCCGATCGCGTCGGCGCCGCTGAATCGGCCGGTGAGGGTGTGGAGTTCGGCGGGGTCGAGCAGGGCGAGCCGGTCGACCCGCTGCTCGGGCCGGGCCGCGATGGCGGTGAGCAGGCGCTCGAAGCGGGCGGCGAAGCCCTCGACGGTGGCCCGGTCGAAGAGTGCGGTGGCGTAGGTCCAGCGGATCCGCATCGGCCCGTCGGCGCCGGCCGCGTCGAGCGGCACGTCCACGGTCACGTGCAGGTCGAAGCGGGCGACGGGCAGGTCGATCTCCACCGGCGCGGCGGTGAGCGGGCCGAGTTCGACGGTGCTCGGCGGCGGGTCGCCGAAGGCCAGCATGGTCTGGAAGATCGGGTGGTGCCCGCCGGCGCGGTCGGCTTCGAACTCGTCGGCGATCGCGTCGAAGGGGTATTCGGCGTTGGCCTGGGCGGCCAGGTCGGCGGCGGCGACGGCGTCGACCAGTTCGGCCACGGTCGCGTCCGGGTCGATGCGGGTGCGCAGGACGGCGGTTTCGACGAACATGCCGACCACGTCGTCGAGCAACCGGGAGGCCCGGCCGGAGACCGGGGTGCCGATCACCACATCGGTGAGGCCGGTGAGCCGCGACAGCAGCAGTGCCAGACCGGTGTGCACCACGTGGAAGAGCGAGGCGCCGTGGGTGCGGCCGAGTGCCTGCAGGGCGGCGGCCACCTCCCCGTCGAGCACGCGGTGCACGGTGTCGCCGGCGTGCCCGGCGTCCGGCGCGCGCCGCCGGTCGGTGGGCAGCGGCAGCGGGCCGGGCAGGCCGGCCAGGGTGGTCCGCCAGAACGCCCGCTGGCCGGTCAGTTCGGGGAGCAGCCGCTGCTGCCAGAGCGCGAAGTCGGCGTACTGGAGTTGCGGGGGCTGCGCCTGACCGGTCCCGGCGTAGCCGGCCAGCAGGTCGCGCAGCAGCAGCCGGGCCGACCAGCCGTCGGCGGCGATGTGGTGCACCACCACGACGACGGTGTGCCGGTCCGGCCCGTCCTCGATCACCGCGACGCGCAGCGGCAGCCCGGTGCCGAGCGCGAAGCCGCGTCCGGCGAATCCGGCGACGGTGCCGCGCCCGGAGAAGTCCAGTTCGATCAGCTCGAGCGCCTCGTCGACGGAGTGGATGTGCTGCTGCGGCACCCCGAGCCGGTCCGGATAGCTGGTGCGGAGCACCTCGTGCCGTTGGAGCAGTGCCCGGACGGATCCGCGCAGCGCGGCCAGGTCGAGGGGGCCGGTCACGTCAAGCGCGAACGGCAGGTTGTAGAGCGCCGATCCGGGGTCGATCCTCTCGAGCAGCCACATCCGCTGCTGCGCCCGGCTCAGCGGGATCACCGTCGGCCGGTCGGCGGCGGTCAGCGCCGGTCGGCCGAGGTTCTTCGCAGTTTCCAGGCGGCGGGCCAGGTCGGCCACCCGGGGAGCCTCGAAGATCTCCCGGACGGGCACGTCGACGCCGAGTTCGTCGCCGATCCGGGCGGCCAGCCGGGCGGCGAGCAGCGAGTTGCCGCCGAGGGCGAAGAAGTCGTCGTCGACGCCGATCCGGTCCACCCCGCCGGCGTGGTCGGTGCCGAGCAGGTCGCCGAGCAGTCCCACCAGCACCCGTTCGATCCGGCTGCGGGCGGGAACGTAGCGGCGGGACGGCAGCGGTGCCGCCGGCAGCGCGGTGCGGTCGACCTTGCCGTGGAGGCCGCGCGGCAGTTCGGTGAGCACCAGGCCGGCGACCGGAACCATGTAGCCGGGCAGTGCTGTCCGGGCGGTGTCGAGGACGGCGGTCACGTCGAGGGGGCCGTCGCCGGCGGACGACGACGCCGGCACCAGGTAGGCGATCAGATTGTCGTCGGCGGCGGTGACGGCGGCCGCCCCCACCCGCGGGTCAGCGGCCAGCACCGCCTCGATCTCGCCGAGTTCGATGCGCTGGCCGCGGATCTTGACCTGGAAGTCGTTGCGGCCGAGGAACTCCAGGGCGCCGTCGGGCCGGAGCCGGGCCAGGTCGCCGGTGCGATACAGCCGGCTGCCGCCGCCGGCCGGGTCGGCGACGAAGCGTGTCGCGGTCAGGTCGGGCCGCCGGTGATAGGCGGTGGCCAGCTGGACACCGCCCAGGTAGAGCTCGCCCACGCTGCCCAGCGGCACCGGATGCAGCCGGGCGTCGAGCACCAGGGTGTGCGAGTCGTCCACCGGCACACCGATCGGCACCCCGGCGGCCGCGCCGTCGTCGGGCCGCCATTCGTGGGCGGTTATGCCCACGGCGGCCTCGGTGGGTCCGTAGAGGTTGTGCACCCGGGCGGCGAGCTGTTCGGTGGCGCGCGCGGCCAGGGCCGGGGTCAGCGCCTCGCCGATGCACAGCGCCCAGCGCAGCCGGTGCGGCTCGAGCCCGGTGTCGGCGGCCGCGTCGAGCTGGGCGTCGAGCAGGGACGGCACGAAGTGGGCGGCCACTGCGCCGGCCCGGCGCAGCAGTCCGGCCAGGTAGCGGGGGTCGCGGTGGCCGTCGGCCTCGGCGAGCACCAGGCGGGCACCGGAGATCAACGGCCAGAACAGTTCCCACACCGACAGGTCGAAGGTGAGCGGGGTCTTCAGGACGGTGCTCTCCCCCGGTTCGAGCGGGTAGGCGGCGGCCTTCCACTGCAGTTGGGCGGCGATCGCGCGGTGCGAGACGGCCACACCCTTGGGGGTTCCGGTGGATCCGGAGGTGTAGATCACGTAGGCGGTGTTCTCTGCGGACAGCGGTGCGGTCTCGGCGAATGCCGCCGGCTCCGCCCCGGCCGGGCCGGGTGCGGTCACATCGAGGACCGGCAGGCCGGCGGCGCCGACCGCAGCCGGGGTGGGACCGGCCACCAATACCAGTGCGGCACCCGACGATTCGAGGACCAGTGCGGTGCGCTGGGCAGGGGCGGCCGGGTCGACGGGCACATAGGCACCGCCGGCCAGCAGCACGGCCAGCACGGCGTCGATCAGTTCCACCGAACGCGGGATGGCCACAGCGACCGGCACTTCCGGTCCCACTCCCCGGTCTCGAAGGCGCTGCGCCAGCTGCCGGGCCCTACCGAACAGGTCCCGGTAGCTGTGGTCGGGTCCGTGGTCGGCGGCCAGCGCCGGACGGTCCGGATGGGCTGCGGCGGCAGCGGTGAGCAGTCCGGTGAGGGTGGCCGGGGCACGATCGCTCGCCGTCCCGGACAGGATCGCACCGTCCGTGCCGGCGGCGAGGCCGCCGACCGGCGAGGCCGGCTGATCCAGCGCGGCGGTGAGCAGACTGGTCCACAGGTCGTGCCAGCGTTCGACGGTGCCGTGGTCGAAGAGGTCGGCGTCGTAGTCCCACTGCACGGTGAGCTCGTCCCCGGCCTCGGTGAGGGTCAGGTGCAGGTCGGACTTGGCCACTCCGAGCGAGGTGTGCAGGACGGTGGCCTCGAGTCCGTCCAGGCCGAGCCGGGACGGCGGCAGGTTCTGGTACGAGAAGCCCACCTGGAAGAGCGGGTGGTAGGCGGCGCTGCGGCGCGGGGCGAGCAGGTCGACGAGCCGGTCGAAGGGGACGTCGGCGTTCTCCAGGTCGCGCAGATCGTTCTCGCGGACCGCGGCCAGCAGGTCCCCGAACGGCCGGGCCGGATCGACGTCGGTGCGCAGCACCACGGTGCCGACGAACATGCCCACCAGCGCGGCCAGTCCGGGATGCCCGCGGCCGGCCACCGGGGTGCCGACCGCGATGTCGGTGGCGCCGGTGATCCGCGACAGCAGCAGGGCCAGACTCGCGTGGCTGAGCATGAACGGGGTGGCACCGGATTCTGCGGCCGCGGCGCGCATCCGATGCACGAGGGCGCCGGGCAGCACCGCGTGCAGTTCGCCGCCGCGGGAGCCGGCCACCGCGGGCCGGGTCCGGTCGGTGGGCAGGGCCAGCAGCTCCGGCAGCCCGGTGAGGCGTTCGCGCCAGTAGGCCAGCTGCCCGGACAGCACCGAGTCGGCGTCGGTCTCGGCGCCCATGACCTGGCGGTGCCAGAGCGTGTAGTCGCGGTAGCTCACCGGTAGCGGCGCCCAGTCGGGGGCGCGGCCGGCCCGGCGGGCGGCGTACGCCGTCGCCAGGTCGTTCGCCATCGGCGCGGTGGACGAGCCGTCGGCGGCGATGTGGTGGACCACGCACACCAGCACGTGCTCGTCGGGAGCCAGACGCAGCAGGGTGACGGCGAGCGGGACGGCGGAGGCGACGTCGAAGGAGACGGCGGCCAGCTCGGTGAGGCGCTGCTCGAGCCGGCCGGGCGCACAGTCCTCGACGCGGTAGTCGACGGCGGCGAGCGCATCGTCGACGTCGAGGACCTGCTGCACGGGGCCGTCGGGGCCCTCCGGGTAGACGGTGCGCAGCGTCTCCTGCCGGGTGATCAGGTCGCGCAGGGCGGTCTGGAGGGCGGGGACGTCGAGCGGTCCGCGCAGCCGCAGCGCCAGCGGAATGTTGAACAGGGCCGAGCGTTCGTCGAACTGATTGATGATCCACATCCGGCGCTGCTGCGGGGACACCGGCACAGGGGTATCCGGTGCACCGGAATCGGGGTCGCCGGAGTCCCGGGCGGCCAGCACCGGCAGGCGGCGCCGGCCGGCGTCACCGAGCCTGGCGGCCAGAGCCGAGACGGTGGGAGTCTCGAAGATCCAGCGCACCGGGACATCGGCGCCGACGGCCTCCCCGAGGGCCGCGGTCATCGCCGTCGCCGACAGCGAATCGCCGCCGAGCGAGAAGAAGTCGTCGTCGCGTCCCACGCGCTGCACGCCGGTGGCTGCGGCGAAGGCCCCGGCCACCGCCTCTTCGGCGGCGGAGGCGGGCCGGCGGTAGGGCGCGGTCTGCACGGCCGGTTCCGGAAGCGCGGCCCGGTCGAGTTTGCCCGACGAGGTCAGCGGCACCGTCTCGAGCCGGACGAAGGCGGTGGGCACCTCGTGCGCGGGCAGCACCGCCACCAGCGCCTGACGCAGGGTCTCCGCGTCGGCGGTGCCGGTGTAGTAGCCGACCAGGGCGGTGGAACCGCCTGCGGTGCGGCGCGGCTCGGCGGCTGCGAACTCCACTCCGTCGACGGCGGCCATCGCCGAGTCGATCTCACCGAGTTCGATGCGGAAGCCGCGGATCTTGACCTGGTGGTCGGCCCGGCCGCGGTACTCCAGCCGGCCGTCGATACCCCAGCGCACCAGGTCTCCGGTGCGGTACAGGCGCGCGCCGGGCGGGCCGAACGGGTCGGCGACGAAGCGGTCGGCGGTGAGCGCGGACCGGCGGTGGTAGGCCAGGGCCAGCCCGGGGCCGCCGAGGTACAGCTCGCCGGTGGCGCCGGTGGGCATCGGCCGCAGCCGGTGGTCGAGGATGACCGCGGTGGCACCGCAGACGGGTGCGCCGATCGTGACCGGCCCGGTCGGGCTGAGCGGTCCGGCCAGGGTGGCCATCACCGTGGCCTCGGTGGGGCCGTAGGCGTTGAACATGCGCCGCCCGCCGGCCCACCGGGCGACCAGTTCCCTCGGGCACGCCTCGCCGCCGACGATCACGGTGTGCAGGCCGTCGAGTCCGTCCGGGGAGATCGACGCCAGCGCCGCCGGGGTGAGGAAGGCGTGGGTGATCTGCTCGGCGCGCAGGATGTGCGCGAGTTCGGCGCCGCCGTAGACGGTGGTCGGCACCACCACCAGGGTGGCGCCGGCGCCCAGCGCCAGCAGCAGCTCGAGGATCGAGGCGTCGAAGCTCGGCGAGGCGAAGTGCAGGGTGCGCGAGCCGGGGCCGGCACCGTAGGTGCGGTTCTGTTCGCGGACGAAGGAGGCCAGGCCGCGGTGCCCGACGAGGACGCCCTTGGGCCGGCCGGTCGAGCCGGAGGTGTAGATGAGGTAGGCCGGATCGTCGACGGTCAGCGGCCGGATCCGGTCCGCGTCGGTCACCGGACGGGAGTCGGCGGCGGCGAATGCGGCGCGCAGGGCGGGTTCGTCGAGGTTCAGCCAGGGCAGCACTGCGGCGGCGGCCGGCAGGTCGCGGCCGGTCGCGGCGGTGATGCCCAGGAGGGCGCGGCTGTCGTCGAGCAGGTACTCGATCCGCTCGTCGGGCAGGGCGGGGTCGATCGGCACGAAGGCGCCGCCGGCGGCAAGCACCGCCAGTTCGCTGATCGCACAGGCGGTTCCGCGCGGCAGCACCACCGCGACGATCCGGCCGGGACCCACTCCCCGCTCGATGAGCAGTCGGGCGAGCCGGTTGACCCGGTGCCAGAGTTCGTCGTACCGCAGGTCGGTCTCGTCGGCCACCAGCGCCACCGCCTCCGGGTGGGCCGCGGCCACCGAGGCCAGCAGGGTGGGCAGCGGTAGCGGCTCGGCGGCCTCGGGGCCGCGGGCCGGCACCCGCCGGAGCCGGTCGCCGTAGGGCAGCACCCGCAGGTCAGCGACCCGGGTCTGCGGGTCGGCGCGCACCAGTGCGGCCAGCACGCCGAGGAAGCGCCGGTGGTGGGAGTGCAGGACTTCGGCCGAGTAGGCCGCCGAATTGGCCTCGAGGTCGATGCGCAGCCGGCCGCTGCCGGTGTAGACGGTGAAGGCCAGGTCGTCGACGGGCCCGGTGCTCAGGATCTTGCTCTCGCCGACGGCGTCGCCGAGGACGGTCTGACGGCGGAACAGCATCATGTTGACCACCGGGCCGAAGAAGCCGCGTCCCCCGGGCCGGCGGCCGCTGCTGCGCAGCATGTCCTCGAAGCGGAAGCGCTGGTGCCGCAGTGCGCCGCTGAGTTCGGTGGTGATCTGCGCGGCCAGCTCGGCGACGGTCGGCTGCCCGGCCAGGCCGGCCCGGACCGGCAGCACATTGGAGACCATGCCGCCGGAGCGGCGCAGCAGCGCGTTGGTGCGGGCGGTCACCGGCAGGCTGAGCACCACGTCGTCGGTGCCGGTCATCCGGGAGACGTAGAGGGCGGCGGCGGCGCTCACCGCGGCGGCGACGGTGACCCCGGTGGCGGCGCAGAAGGCGTCGACGTCGTCCTGCAGGCACCGGTCGAGCAGACCGCCGGCGGTGCGGGTGCGGCCGATGGTGCCGACGGGGTCGGTCAGTGTGAGCGGTTCGGGCAGGTCCGGCAGCCGCTCGGCCCAGTGGGCGCGGTCGCGTTCGAAGCGGGTCGAGGCGCGGTACGCCTCGTCGTCGCGGTGCAGTTCCACCGGTCCCCCGGATCGGGCCGGCGGCACCGGTTGACCGGCGGCCAGGGCGGTGTAGACCTGCGCCATCCGGTCGGTGTAGGTGGCGGCGCCGTAGCCGTCCATCAGGATGTGGTGGACCCGCGAGTACCAGAACCAGCGGTCGTCGGCGATGCGCAGGGTGACCGATTCGATGAGCCGGTCGGTGAACAGATCCAGCGGCCGCAGGAAGTCGGCGTCCATCCAGGCCAGGGCGTCGGCCTCCGGGTCTCGCCGGTCCCGGAAGTCGTGGTGTTCCATCCGGTCGTTGGCGGTGTCGTCGAGCACCTGCACCGGCGGCTCGGCGGGGTCGTCGGCGGCTTCGAAACGCACCATGGTGCTGCCGAATTCGTGGGAGACGCGGCGCCCGGCCTCCGAGAGCAGGCCGGTGTCGAGCGGGCCGCGCAGATCCACGTAGTGGGCGATGGCCAGCGGAGTCTGCGGGGAGAGTTGCTGGGCGAACCAGATACTGCGCTGCGCGGCAGACAGCGGCACCACCGTGGGACCGGTCGCGCTGCCGTCGCGTGATCGCGATGCGGCGGGCGCGTGCAGGTGATCCAGCGTCACGGAGCAGTCCAGTTCAGTCGATCGGAATGAGCTTAGGCTAAGCTAATTACTCACGAGACTTTACCTCACGGCCGCGGCCGGATCCGCATCAGAACTCAGTGGAGGCTAACCTAAACACAATGTCCATGATGCCTCCGCCCGCCGTCCACGTGACCGACCTCACCAAGGCCTTCGACGAGGTCCACGCCCTGCGCGGCATCAGCTTCACCGTGCCTGCCGGGACGGTCCTGGGCATCCTCGGACCCAACGGCGCCGGCAAGACGACGCTGGTGGACATTCTGTGCACCCTGCTCCCCCCGGACTCCGGCAGCGCCGCCGTGGCCGGCCACGATGTGTGCGAGGCGGGCAACGCGGTACGGGCGGCCATCTCGATGACCGGTCAGTACGCCGCCCTCGACGAGACCCTCAGCGGCCGGGACAACCTGATCTTCTTCGGCCGCATGCAGGGGCTGCGGCGCCGGGCCGCGATCGCCCGCGCCGACGAACTGCTCGCACGCTTCGACCTGACGTACGCGGCCAAGCGGCCCGTCTACGCCTACTCCGGCGGCATGCGGCGGCGGCTCGACATCGCCTGCGGCCTGGTGGTGCGGCCGGAGGTGGTCTTCCTCGACGAGCCGACCACCGGCCTCGATCCGCGCAGCCGGCAGGAGGTCTGGGAGCTGGTGGAGATGCTCAAGGCCGACGACATCACCACCCTGCTGACCACCCAGTACCTCGAGGAGGCGGACCGGCTCAGCGACAACATCATCGTCCTCGATCGCGGCCGGATCGTCGCCGAGGGCACCGCCGCCGAGCTCAAGGCGCGGGTCGGCGGAACGCACTGTGCGGTGATCCCGGCCGACCCGGCCCAGACCGGCCCGCTGGCCGAGCTACTCCGGCTGCGGCTGCCCGGCGATCACCGGGTGACCGGCACCGACGGCGACGGGGTGGCGCTGTCCGCTCCGGACGGGGTGGACACCATGGCCGAGGTGATCGCCCTGGCCCGCAGTGCCGGAATCGCCTTGCACGACATCGGTCTTCGCAGCCCGTCCCTCGACGACGTCTTCTTCGCCCTGACCGGTGAGGCCCCGGCGACGGCGGACGCGCAGCCGTGACCATCGCCTGGCCGGACCGCAGTGACCCGGAGGTCATCACTGTCCGCGGGTGGGCCTTCGGCCGCCAGTGGGCGGTGATGACCGGGCGCGCGGTCCGGTCCGCGCAGCGGCAGGGTGAGTTCCTGGTCGCCGTGGTGATGCCGATCGTCTTCGCGCTCGGCTTCTACCTTCCGCTGCGGCTGGTGATGTCCGATCGCGGCATCGACTACGCGCAGTTCCTGATGCCGATCATCGTGCTGCAGGCGATGGCGTTCACCGCTATCGCCGCCGCCCAGCGGGCCACCCTGGACCGGTTGCGCGGCATGAGCCGGCGGCTAGCCTCCATGCCGGTGCGGCCGCTGGTTCCGCTGGCCTCCCGGATGAGCACCTCCCTGATCCGGTCGCTGATCTCCATCGCCACCGCCCTGGCTTTCGGTGCGCTGCTGGGCTTCTCGTTCTCCGGCGGACCTCTGGACGTGGCCGGGTTCGTACTCTTCTCGCTCGCGGTGGGCCTGGTGCTGGCCATCGGCGCCGACTCGCTCGGTCTGGTCACCCGCGGCCCGGAGGCCACCTCGCAGCTGCTGGTCCTCCCCCAGCTGGTGCTCGGCATGCTCTCCACCGGCTTCGTCCCGGAATCGGACTTCCCGGCCTGGGCACGGCCTTTCGCACGCAACCAGCCGGTCTCGCACTTCGCGTCGACCATGCGGGAACTGGCCGACGGCGATCCGCAGTGGAGCACGGCCATGCCGGCGCTGATCTGGCTCGGCGCCCTGGCCGCGGTGTTCATCGCCTTCGCCCACTACACCCAGACGCATCGGCGGTTGTACCCGTGACCGGCACCCTCGACTTCCCCGCGCGGACCGCCCACCACCCCGAGTACACGGTCCGCTCCCTGCTGCGCGCCTCCGGGCTGCAGGCCGGACGCATCCTCTACAAGTGGGGCACCGACACCGCGACCCTGCTGCAGTCGCTGCTCTTCCCGGCGCTGATGGTGCTCCTGTTCTGGCTGGTGCTCGACCGTTCGGTGAGCGACTATTCGGGAACCTCCACCGCCTTCTCGATGGTGCCCATGGTGGCCCTGGTCGGCGCGATGTCCGGGGCGTCGATCAGCGGCCTGGGTCTGCGTCGTGAACGCACCTCGGGCCTGCTGGCCAAGATGTGGGTGCTGCCGGTCCACCGCGCCTCGGCCATGCTCGGCCGGCTCGCCGCCGAGGCCGTGCGCATCGTCGTGACGGTGAGCGCGGTCCTGCTGGTCGGTACGGCGATCGGTTTCCGCATCGACAGCGGGCTCGCCGGCTATCTGGCGATCGTGCTGATCGCACTGCTCTTCGGGCTGTCGTTCTCGATCATGGTGACCGCACTGGCCCTGCGCGGCCGGGAGTCCCGCATCGTCGAATGGGTGGCCATCGGCACCAACCTGGCGATGTTCTTCAACACCGGCTTCGTTCCGGCGTCGGCCTACCCCGGCTGGCTCGAGCCGATCGTCCGGTATCAGCCGCTGAGCTGTGCGGTCGAGGCGATCAAGGGTTTCGCGGTCGACGGCGCACTGGCCCAGCCGCTGCTGCTCACCGCGGCCTGGTCGGCGCTGCTGATCGCGGTGTTCACCGGCCCCACGCTGTCCGGCTACCGCCGGGCGACGCAGCGCGGCTGACCGCGGTTCCGCACTCGTTCAGACGTACCAGCAGCGGTGCCGGACACTGCCTTTGATCCGGCCGAGCAGGTTGCCGGCCTGAAACAGCCAGCGCCCGGTGGGCACCCGGGTGAGCGCGGAGGGCAGCAGCGGATTGCGCAGCAGCAGATAGGCGATCACGTCGACGGTGGCGTACCAGGGCCGGGCGGGCATGCCGTATTCGCGGTACTCGGCGTACAGCCGCGCGTCGCCCTCCCCGCACATCACCGACTGATCCCAGATCCCGCGGAGCGTGTCCCGCAGCCGGTAGGCCACGAGCGCGTCCGGCGCGTGCCCGAGGACCCCGCCGGCCAGTTGCAGACGCAGGGTGAAGTCGGCGTCCTCACCGCCGCGGTCGTAGGCGACGTCGAAGCCGCCGAGCCCGTCGAAGCGGTCCTTCCAGACGCCCACGTTACAGGTGGGCCACACCCGCAGGAAGCCGGGGAACTCGTACGGCACGTCCGGCGGGAGCATCTGGCGCCAGCCCTGCACCTGCGCCGAGTTGAGCGAGTGGGTCTCCACCGCACCGCCGACGGCCGAGGCGCGGCGGGCGGCCGCGGTCAGCTCGCTGAGCCACTGCGGGTACACGCGGTCGTCGGCGTCGCAGAAGGCCAGGAAGTCGCCCGCTGCGGCGGCCGCTCCGGCGTTGCGGGCGTAGGCCGCACCGGCCGGCCCGGAGGCGTCGACGCGGCGCAGCCGGAGACGCGGGGCCAGCGGATGGTCCGCGAGATGGTCGCCCAGTCCGTCGGTGGAGTTGTTGTCGGCCACCAGCACCTCGAAGGGGTGCGGGTAGTCCTGCCCGGCCAGCGCCGTCAGCTGCTCGTCGATCACGTCGACGCCGTTGTGCACCGGGATGATCACCGAGACCAGTTCGGGCAGGCCGCGATCGTCCTCGGGCGGGCGCGGCGGCGGATCCCCGGCCAGGCCGGCCCGGCGCAGGGTGCGCAGCGGGATGCGGCCGGTCTCCCCGCGCAGTCCGGCCCGGAAACCGGCGCCGCTCAGGTAGATCCGGCGGCGCCGCTGCGAACCGATGAGCATGGCTCGGCCCCGGCTGAGCGTGTCCTTGGCGATCGAGACGGCACACCACAGCGGTTCGCGCCGCCCGTAGCGGCGGTAGAGGTCGAGCCGGTTGCGGGCGATGTAGTAGTGCCGGAAGGGGGCGTCCTCGGAGAACTCGATGCCGTCGCCGTGACCGCGCAGCAGCGGCCGCAGCAGGCGCGGCGGCACCCACCGGGCGGGACTGCCCAGCCGGTGGTCGATGCGGGTGCCGGGAACGATCAGGGCGTGGCCGCCGTGCGCGCGAGCCCGCAGGTAGAACTCCGTCTCCACACAGTCGATGAAGAGCTCTTCCTCGAACATCCCGGCCTTCTCGAAGAGGCTGCGGGTGATCACCAGGCCGGACTGCAGGGGTTCGAAGGCCAGTGTGAGGCCGCGTTCGGCGAACCAGAACGGCGCCACGTCGTCGTTGATCATGGCCGGTGAGGCCATCACCTCGGTCAGGCCCAGCGACGCGGCGAGCGCCAGATGCTCGGTGACGCGGTCGACGTAGTCCGGCGCCGGCGTGGTGTCCTGGTCGAGGGTGAGGACCGCGTCGGCACCCGCGTCCAGCGCCTGGCGCACACCCCGGTTCAGCGCGTGAGCGATGCCGCGGTTGCGCTCGTTCTCCAGCACCGTCGCGCCCAGGGCGGCGCACTCGTCGAGGCGGCGGCGCACAGGACCGTCCGGATCGGTGCGCAGCGAGGGCGAACCGTCGTCGACGACGAACACCGAATCGACCTGCGGGCGTACGGTTTCCACCACCTCGGTGAGCCGGTCGCCGGGTTCGAAGGCGGTGATCACCGCGATCACCGGCGCCGCGCCGGCCGTGCCGCTCATCAGTGCGCCTCCGGTTCGCTGCCGGCCGGATCGTCCCGGATCACGGCCGCGGTCGCGCGCACCTGCGGCGCCCGCATCATCGAATGGTGGTCGCCGGTCACCCGGTGCACACGCACACCGCCGTCGACGATGCGTTGCCAGAGCGCGGGGTCGTCGTGGTTGTCGGCGGCCAGCACCAGGGTGACCGGACCGGCGTACCGGGTGGGCCGGTGGCGGCGCAGCAGCGCCCGGCCCAGATCCCAGAAGACCGTCCACTGCAGGGTGGTCGGCAGTCGCCACAGGCCGGCGGTGGCCACCAGTGCGCGCATCGCCAGGGTGTTCCAGGCGAGCGAGAGCCGCTGGGCGAGTCCGGTGGGTGCGACCGGCTGGTTCTGGCCGGTGCCGTCGCGGTCCGGCAGCGCGGTCCGGTCGGTGCTGCGTCGGCCGGTGCCGCCGAGCCGGCGGACCTGCTCGGGTTCGAAGATCGGATCGAGCAGGATCACCTCGTCGACGTCCGCGGCCAGATCGTCGAGAATGGTCGCGGCTTCGAGCATGACGAAGGCGCCGTAGGAGTAGCCGATCAGGCGGTAGGGCCCGTGCGGCGACACGGACCGCAGGTCGGCCACGGCGCGTTCGGCGGCGGCACGCACCGAGCGGTCGGCGCGGCCGCGTCGTTCCAGTCCGTGCGCCTGCAGCCCGAACACCGGTTCGTCGCCGCCGAGGTCTCGGACCAGGGGAAGCAGGCTCGCGGCCGGCGAACCCGCCCCGGCGGCGATGAACAGCGGCACGCCGTCGCCGGCCCGCAGCCGGCTCAGCGAGCCGCTGGCCGACGAGCGGCGCCGCTCGCGGTGTGCCCGATCGATCGCGGCGCCCAGGCGGGCGATGGTCGGTTCGGCGGCGAAGTCCGCGGAGGCGATGTCCACCAGCCAGCGTTCCCGAACCTCGGCGAGCATCCGGGCCGCGGCCAGCGAATCACCGCCGAGCGCCAGGAAGTCCTCGTCGCGGCCCACCGACTCGAGGCCGAGCACCGCGCACCAGGTGTGCATGAGGGCCGCCTCGGTGGGGCCGCGCACCGGCTCCGGGGCGCGTGGGGGCGGCTCCGGGAGTGCGCGCCGGTCCACCTTGCCGCGCTCGGTGCGCGGCAGTTCGGTCAGCACCACCACATCCCGCGGGATCATCCACGGCGCCAGGGTCTTTGCCAGCGCGGTGCGGATCTCCGCCGGGGACGGCGTCCATCCGTCGGCGGCCACCGCCACGTGCGCGATCAGCCGGCCCTGCACCGGATCACCGGTGACGACGGCGTCGACGGTCCACGGCAGGGCGCGCAGGGCGCTCTCCACTTCGGCCGGTTCGACCAGGTAGCCGCGCACCTTGACCGCATCGTCGCGCCGGCCAAGCAGGTGCAGCTGACCGTCGTCGTCGATCCGCCCGAGGTCGCCGGTGTGCAGCACGGTGCGGCCGTCGCCGGCCGGCCGGAAGCGGCGGGCGGTGCCCTCCGGGTCGCCGAGGTAGCCCAGGGCCAGGTGCCCGGACTCGATGAGCACCTGCCCGGCGGTGCCGCGCGGTACCGGGGCGCCGTCGTCGTCGACGATGGTCACCGTCTTGTCGGCGGCCGGGGTGCCCACCGGCACCACCCCGTCGGGCAGGTCGCGGCCGGGACCGTACCGATTGAAGGCGAGGTTGCCGGCTTCGGAGGATCCGGACCAGCTGCAGCACACGCCGTGCGGTGCGAGTAGACGGCGGGCGGCGACGAAGTCGCTGCCGTGCACGGGTTCTCCGCAGGTGCTCAGCAGCCGCAGGCTGCCGATCGGCTCGGCGCCGGAGCTGTCGGCGAGCCAGGAGCGCAGCAGCGACGGCGTGCAGTGCGCGGTGGTCGCGCCGGTCTCGGCCAGCCAGTCGCGCAGTCCGGAAGTGGTGCGCCGGCGCACATCCCACAGCAGTACTCCGGTGCCGTTGAGCAGCGGCATGAGCAGGGCGTCGAGTCCGGCGCCGAAGCTCAGCGGCAGCAGGACCCCGGCCCGATCGTGCGGGCCGAGCTGCCAGAACCGGCGCGCGTCCCGGGCTTGATTGACCCAGGTGCGCTGTCCGTGCAGGACGCCCTTGGGCCGGCCGGTGGAGCCGGAGGTGAAGATCAGCACGGCCGGATCGTCGGGGCCGGCCGGCGGGACCGGCGTGGTCTGCGTGGGCAGTCCGGCGATCTGCTGCGGGGTGAACAGTGCGGCGCCGGAGAGTTCGAGGATGTGGCGGCGCCGTTCCTCCGGGAGTAGCGGATCGAGGGCGAGGACCGGATGGCCGGAGCAGAGCACGGCAAGCAGCGCCAGCGCCGACTCGATGTCGGATTCGGTCTCCACGGCGATCGGACGGCCGGCCTCCGGGACGGCGGCGGCCAGCGCCCGGCCGGCGGCGGCGGAGCGGCGGCCGGCGTCGGCGAAGCCCAGTCTTCCGTCCGGGGTGATCAGAGCCGGGGCGTCGCCGCGCGCGGCGGCGATCTGCAGCCACAGTTCCCGCGTCGTCGCGGCGGCCGGTTCGGCGAGTGAGACGGCCTCCGCGACGGGTTCCGGAGTCACCTGCTCAGGCCGGCGGCGATCGTCGGCCAGGAGCGATGCAGTTCATCGCGCCAGTAGTTCCACGAGTGGGTACCGGTGCCCGGCAGGTGCACGCGCGCCGGGATGCCGAGCTGCGCGAGCCGGCCGGCCATCTGCTCGGTGCAGTACCGGGTGGCGGCTTCGAGTGCGCCGCCCACCAGGATCTGATCGGCCAGCGGCGGTGCGCCGGGCGCCTGGTACTGCGGGGAGTCGTACTTGCCGGGCAGGCCGCTGCCGCTGGACAGATACAGGGTGGTGCCGCGGAGTTTGGCGGCGTTGACGTACGGGTCGTTGCGCACCCAGGCCGACGATCCTGCCGGTCCCCACATGTTGGAGGCGTCGGCGTTGGAGGCGGTGCGCACGATGCCGCGCACGGCCGCCTGCCCCTCCGGGGTGCTGGTTCGGGCGCAGCCGCTGTAGGAGGCCACCGCTCGGTAGAGCCCGGGGGCGGCGATCGCGAGATTGAACACCGAGGTGCCCGACATGGACAGTCCGGCGATCGCCTGGGTGCCGTCGGTCTGCAGCGACGCGTCGATCACAGGCGGGAGCTCACGGGTCAGGAAGGTCTCCCACATGGGCTTGCCGATCGCCGCGTCCGAACGCAGCCAGTCGGTGTAGTAGGTCCCGCGGCCCTTCTCCGGGATCACCACGTTTACCCGCTTGTCGGAGAAGAACTCCATGGCGTCGGTCTGGGCCAGCCAGTTGGCGCCGTCCTCACCGCCGCCGGCACCGTTGAGCAGGTACAGGGTGGGCGCACCCGCCGCCGCCTCGGGACGGAGCAGCAGGAACGGAACGTCCTGCCCCATGGCGGGAGAACGCACTACCATTCGCCACAGGTTCTCTCTCAGGTGTTCGAGGGACACCACCCCGGCGGTCGGCTGCGCACCCGCGGCGCCAGTCGACGAGGGTGTAGCGGAGAGAGCTGCGGCAATGCCGAGAACAGCGACCAGGAGCAGTGCCCGGAGACGTCGAGCACCGACGAGAACCATCATAATTAGCTTAGCCTACACTTAGCCACAGGCTGTCGAGCAGCGGGGTGGGGCGTCCGCCGGTCCACCCTGGGCACCCGGGGCTCCTCCCGATCACTGGGAAGACCTGTGGGCGATCTGGACACGCAGTGAGTCAATGGACATGATCACCGTCGAGCGCCGGTGCGCCGATATCGAGTGATCTCGGGAAGCTCAATACAAGTCTCTGAATGGAAGCCACCGTGTCTGACTCAACTGTTGTTCCGACGGCCCACGACGACGTGATCTCTTGGGATTATCAGGCCGACGTCGTGATAGCCGGTTATGGCGTGGCCGGCGCCTCCGCCGCGGTCGAGGCGGCCCGCGCCGGAGCCGATGTGCTCGTCCTCGAGCGCAGCGGCGGATGGGGTGGAGCTGCGGCGATGGCGGGCGGTTTCATTTATCTCGGCGGCGGCACGGCACTTCAGCGGGCATGCGGTTTCGAGGACACCGTCGACAACATGAAGACATTCATGAAGGCTGCGTTCGGGCCTGGAACCGACGACGAGAAGATCGACGCCTACTGCGAGGGAAGCGTCGCGCATTACGACTGGCTGGTGGAAGCCGGCGTACCCTTCCGCGAGGCGTTCTACGGCGAGCCGGGATGGGAACCGCGCGGCGACGAGGGCTTGATGTACTCCGGCGGCGAGAATGCCGCTCCCTTCAAGGATTTGGTCGCTCCCGCACCTCGCGGGCATCTACCGCAGATGGAGAACAAGAAGACCGGCGAACGCGGTGGTGGCTACATGCTGATGAAGCCTCTGGTGGAAACCGCCGAATCCTTGGGCGTCCGCGCAGAGTACGACATCAGGGTCGAGAGTCTGGTCGTCGACGGTGACGGTCGAGTCACCGGCATCATTGCCAAGCGTTACGGCTCTCGGCTGGCGGTCCGCGCACGCCGTGGCGTAGTTCTCGCGATGGGGAGTTTCGCCTTCGACGAGGAGATGGTTCGAGAGCATGTTCCGCATCTCCTCGGCCGGCCGGGATCTGCCATAGAAGCGCACGACGGCCGTGCGATCCGGATGTGCCAGGCGCTCGGGGCGGCAACCACGCATATGAACGCCGCGGAAGTAGCTCTACATGTCGATATGCAGCTGGTGGCCCGCGGGATTCTGGTCAATTCCAGCGGCCAGCGCTTCGCCACCGAGGACACCTACGGCGGAATTCTCGGTCAGGAGGTCCTGTTCCGCCAGGGCAACTCGGCATTCCTGGTGATGGACGAGAACGGCTATGAGTCCGCGGTCGCCACACGTTCGGTGATGGCCCGCCCGCAACCGACCTGGGTGAGCGAATCCCATGCAGAGCTGGAGAACAGCATGGGGCTGCCGCCGTACGCGCTGACCACGACCATCGACTTCTACAACCGGCACGCGCTCACCGGCAGCGACCCTGCATTCGGAAAGAAGCCGGAGTGGGTTCGTCCGCTCGAGGGCCCGCTGGCCGTGTTCGACCTGAGAAATTCGACCAGCGGCTTCCCGCTCGGAGGTGTCAAGACCACCGTCGATTCTGAGGTTCTCCATGTCAGCGGTGAGCCGATTGCAGGCTTGTTCGCTGCCGGGCGCTGCACGTCGGGAATCTGCAGCGGTGGCTACGCGAGTGGCGCCAGCCTGGGCGACGGCAGCTTCTTCGGGCGCCGAGCAGGAATCAGCGCGGCCGCCAACGAGACGCCCGCGGTCTGACGCGGCGGTCGGGCTCACTCGATCGCGTCGTCGGAGGAAGCGCGCCCTCAATTCCGCTCACGACCGACCGTTCCATCACGGCAGCACCACCGGTCCGGGCGGGAGGCGAATCCGCAAGCCCTACCCGGGCCGTCGGTCGACATCAATATCGCTGTTACCAGCACATCTACCGAGCTCCGCCGCCAGGACTCGAACCTGAAATGCCTGAACCAAAATCAGGAGTGTTGCCGATTACACCACGGCGGATCAATGCGGCCTCGATTCTGCCACAGTGCCCGGTGGAGGCGACGCCCGTCTCCCCTCAGGTCCGGACCGTCAGTCGACCGGCCCGCCGGCCACGTACAGCACCTGGCCGCTGACATAGCGGGCGGCCTCGCCGGCGAAGAAGCTGACCGCGTTCGCGATGTCCTCGGGCTGGCCGGCCAGCTTCACCGCCGTCTCCTGGGCCGCAGCGTCGATGAAGTCGTCGAAGGACACGCCGATGCGTTCGGCGGTGGCCCGGGTCATGTCGGTGGCGATGAAACCCGGGGCGATCGCATTGGCGGTGATGCCGAACCGGCCCAGCTCCAGCGCCAGCGTCTTGGTGAAGCCCTGCATGCCGGCCTTGGCCGCCGAGTAGTTGGCCTGTCCCCGATTGCCCAGCGCCGAGGTGCTCGACAGATTCACGATCCGTCCCCAGCCGGCCTCGACCATGTGTCGCTGACAGAACTTGCTCATCAGGAAGGCCCCGCGCAGATGGACGCCGAGCACCGTGTCCCAGTCGTCGACGGTCATCTTGAACAGCAGGTTGTCGCGGATGATGCCGGCATTGTTCACCAGCACCGTGGGCGCGCCGAGCCGCTCGAGGATCCGATCCACGGCGGCGATCACCTGGTCCTCGTCGGAGACGTCCGCCCCCACCGCCACCGCGTGACCGCCCGCGGCGGTGATGGCGTCGACGGTGTGCCGGCAGGCGTCCTCGTTCAGGTCGAGGACGGCCACGCTCATCCCGTCCTGCGCCAACCGCTGCGCCACGGCCGATCCGATTCCGCGGGCAGCACCTGTGACGATCGCAACTTTCTGGGTGGTCATGGCTTGACCGTACCGGCTCGCCCGCGCCCTAACTACCGTCGCGGCACATGTGGGCCGTAGGATCGACGGCTGCGGGTGATTCCTTTGCGGGCGCCTGCGCGCCCAGCACGAACTCGACCCAGGAGCGCTGATGACCGGACAGCCCAGCGGACCAGGCAATGGGCAGCTCGCCGTTGTGATCCTGGCCGCCGGAGCCGGTACCCGGATGCGGTCCAAGACTCCCAAGATCCTGCACCGGATCGGCGGCCGGTCACTGGTCGGCCACGCCCTGCACGGCGCCGACGGTATTGGCGCCGACGCGCTGGTGGCCGTGGTGAGCCATGAACGCGAACGCGTGAGCGCCGAGATCACCGCCGTCGCCGAGGAGCTCGAGACCCCGGTGCACATCGCCGTGCAGGACGAGCCGCTCGGTACCGGTGATGCCGCCCGGGCCGGGCTCACCGGACTGCCCGCCGACTTCTCCGGCACCGTCCTGGTGACCGTCGCCGACGCTCCCCTGATCGACGGCCCGACCCTGGCCGCACTGCTCGCCGAGCACACCGCCGACGGCGGCGCCGCGGTCACCCTGACCAGCTTCGAGGCCGACGACCCCACCGGCTACGGCCGGATCGTGCGCGACGGCACGGGCGTGAGCGGCATCGTCGAGCAGAAGGATGCCGACGAGGATCAGCGCGCCATCACCGAGGTGAACGCCGGCATCTACGCCTTCGACGCGGCGCTGCTGCGGCGGGCGCTGACCGAACTGTCCACCGACAACGTGCAGGGCGAGTTCCTGCTCACCGACGTGGTGGCCGTCGCCCGGCGCGCCGGTGCCACAGTGCGCTCGCACATCGTCGACGATCCGGCCGTGGTGGCCGGCTGCAACGACCGGGTGCAGCTGGCGCAGCTCGGCGCCGAACTCAACCGGCGGATCGTGGCCGCCCATCAGCGCGCCGGGGTCACCGTGGTGGACCCGGCCACCACCTGGATCGACGTGGACGTCCAGCTGGGCCAGGACGCGCACATCGAGCCCGGCACCCAGCTGCAGGGCCACACCGTGGTGGGCCCGGACGCGGTGATCGGCCCGGACACCACGCTGCGCGATGTGGTGGTCGGCGAGGGCGCCGAGGTGATCCGCACGCACGGCCGGGATGCGGTGATCGGCGCCGGCGCCACCGTGGGCCCGTTCGCCTACCTGCGGCCGGGCACCCGGCTCGGCGAGGCCGGCAAGATCGGCACCTTCGTCGAGACCAAGAACGCGCAGATCGGCACCGGCACCAAGGTCCCCCATCTGACCTATGTGGGCGACGCCGAGATCGGCGACTACTCCAACATCGGGGCGTCGTCGGTCTTCGTCAACTACGACGGCGAGAACAAGCACCGCACGGTGATCGGCGACCACTGCCGGACCGGCTCGGACAACATGTTCGTCGCCCCGGTCACCATCGCCGACGGCGTCTACACCGGCGCCGGAACTGTTGTGCGCCACGACATCCCGGAGGGCGCGCTGGCCGTGTCCGCCGGCGAGCAGCGCAACCTCGAGGACTGGGTGCTGCGTAAGCGGCCCACCAGCAAGGCAGCGCAGGCAGCCCGCGCCGCCCGGCAAGAGCACGACCGTACGACCGATCCGCACCAGGAGACCAGCCCATGACATGGACCATCGACAACCAGAAGAACCTCATGCTGTTCGCTGGTCGCGCCCACCCCGAGCTGGCGCAGGCGGTCTCCGAGCAGCTGGGTGTTCCAGTGACCCCGCAAACCGCCCGGGACTTCGCCAACGGTGAGATCTTCGTGCGTTTCGAGGAGTCCGTGCGCGGCAGCGATGCCTTCGTGCTGCAGAGCTGCCCGGCGCCGATGAACCAGTGGATCATGGAGACGCTCATCATGATCGACGCACTCAAGCGCGGCTCGGCCAAGCGGATCACCGCGATCCTGCCCTTCTACCCGTACGCCCGGCAGGACAAGAAGCACCGCGGCCGCGAGCCGATCTCGGCCCGCCTGATCGCCGACCTGCTCAAGACCGCCGGCGCCGACCGGATCGTCACCGTCGATCTGCACACCGACCAGATCCAGGGCTTCTTCGACGGCCCGGTGGATCACATGCACGCCCAGGGCCAGCTCGCCGAGTACGTGCGCGAGAACTACGGCACCGACAACATCTGCGTGGTCTCCCCCGACGCCGGCCGCGTGAAGGTGGGCGAGAAGTGGGCCGACGCGCTCGACGGCGCGCCGATGGCCTTCGTCCACAAGACCCGTGACCCTGACGTGCCCAACCAGATCAAGTCCAACCGGGTGGTCGGTGAGGTGGCCGGCAAGACCTGCGTGCTGATCGACGACATGATCGACACCGGCGGAACCATCGCCGGCGCGGTGAACGTGCTCAAGGAGGCCGGGGCCGGCGACGTCATCATCGCCACCACCCACGGCGTCTTCTCCGATCCGGCCGCCGAGCGGCTCGCCTCCTGCGGCGCCCGCGAGGTGATCGCCACCGATACGCTGCCGATCCCGCCGGAGAAGCACTTCGAGAACCTCACCGTACTGTCGATCGCCCCGCTGCTGGCCCAGACCATCCGTGAGGTCTTCGAGAACGGCTCGGTCACCAGCCTGTTCAACGGCAACGCCTGAGCCTCCACAGTCAAGCCTCCGCCGGTCGGTGCCCGTCCGCAGCCCCGATAGGCGGAGGCTTCGCCGTTGCCCGGTCCGTCCGGGCGCGCGGGTCTACCGTGAAGAGATGGCGACTCTCGACGACGTCCGCCGGCTGGCCCTGGCCCTGCCGGACACTTCGGAGAAGACCTCCTGGGGCAACCAGATGTTCCGGGTGCACGGCAAGGGTTTCGTGTGGGAGCGGCCGCTGCGCAAGACCGACCTGGCCGAATTCGCGGCCCGCGGCGAGGAGCCGCCGGCCGGGGAGATCATCGGACTGAGAGTGGCCGACGAGACCGCCAAGGCCGAGCTGATCGCCGCCGCCCCGGACATCTACTTCACCATCGCGCATTTCGACGGCTATCCGTCGGTCCTGGCCCGGCTCGACGCGATCGGCGACGACGAACTCGCCGAGATGATCACCGACGCCTGGCTCGACCGCGCGCCTAGCCGGCTGGCCCGCGAGTTCCTGGGCGCCCATCCCGAGATCGCCGGCGACTGACCCACCAGAGCACCCCGACGCCGGCGACGACGACCACCGCCAGCGATCCGAACGCCCAGCCCAGGGCCGTCGACGCGGAGCCGGCCGAGTCCTGGCCGTCCCCGGGGCCGGAGGACGCGCCCACCGGTTCGAGCGCCGGTCCCGCGACCCGGGCCACGATGTCCTCGGTCACCCCGAGCGAACTGCACGAGGTGCTCGACCAGCCGTCGGGTCCGTCGCGCAGCACCAGCAGCGCCGGCTCGCCCACCCGGACGCTCACGCCGCACGAGGCGCTCGACGATCCGGTGCTGACGGTGATCTCGCGGGGCAGTTCCCGGATGTAGCCGCGGTCGACCCGGAACGTGATCTCGCGCCCCTGGTCGACGTCGTCGACGGCGGTGGCGGTCCCGACGGCCACCGCGTCGGCCTGTTGCACCAGCGACTCGGGGGCGAGCATGACGCAGCTGCAGGCGCAGGCCGGTCCGGCGGTGAGCAGACCGGCCGACAGCACCGAGGCGCTCGCCGTCACCACCACCGCGGCGACGGCCACCAGCACTGTCCACGGCCGCACAGTGTTCCAGCGTAGGGCCCCGGACTGTCGCCGTGAAGCCCCGGCGCCGGGGCGCCCCGGTACCGTGAGGTCATGGACGCGACGATCTACCACAACCCCCGCTGCTCGACCTCGCGCAAGACGCTCGACAAACTCACCGAGGCCGGGATCGAGCCGACCGTCGTGAAATACCTGGACACCGGCTGGACCAAGGAGCAGCTCACCGAGCTGTTCGCCGCGGCCGGCCTCACCCCCGGCCAGGCGGCACGCAAACGCGAGGCGCTCTACAAGGAGCTGAATCTGGCGGAGGCCTCCGACGACGAGATCCTCGACGCGATGGTCGAGCATCCGGTGCTCGTCGAACGGCCCTTCGTGGTCACCGACAAGGGCACCCGGCTGGCCCGGCCGATCGAGAACGTCGACGAGATCCTCTGAGCCGCAACCCCGGCCCCGTCAGCTGAGCGACGGTTCGCGGCGGCTCAGCGGCTCGTCGAGCGGACGCTGCAGCGACGGGATCACCAGCGCCGCCAGTGCGCGCACGGCGGCCTTGGTGCAGTCGAACACGTCGAAGTAGTCGCGCCACACCGCGATCCGCCCCTCGATCACCTCGAACCGGCCGCACACCCAGAAGCGCAGCCGCAGCGGACCGAAGCGCAGTTCGTCGATCCGTTCGGTGAGCACCACCCCGGCCTCGTCGGCCGCGATCGCCAGCATCTGGGCGTCGAAGCCGATGAAGTCGCCGTTCAGTCCGCGCATCACCGAGGAGAACCGCCGCTTGCCGCGCACGGTGGGCAAACCGACGTTGGTGTAGACGATCTGCTCGTCGACCTCGGCCAGTGCGGCGTCGACCCGGCCCGAGGCGAGATCGCTGAGGAACTGTTCGACGAGGTCAGTGGGTTTTTGCGAGGTCATGGCGCCATGATAGGCTTCCGACCGTTGTCTCGGCGAGGGTGAGCGATCACCGTTATCGGCGCGACGAGGATTCATTCTTTCGTGTTCTCTCCGCTGCTCGCTGCGATGCGTCACCGCCGAGCCCGGATGCCTCCGGGTTCCCGACATCAGGAGAGAAAATGGCCGAGTCCCCCAAGCTCACCACCACCGTCCGTACCGAGAGCGGCAAGGGCGCCGCCCGTCGCGCCCGCCGCGAGGGCCAGGTGCCCGCCGTGCTGTACGGCCACGGCAACGACGCCCAGCACCTGCTGCTGCCGGCCCGCGAGCTGGCCGCCATCCTGCGCTACAACGGCCTCAACGCCGTCATCGACCTGGACATCGAGGGCAAGAGCCAGCTGGCGCTGACCCGCCAGGTGGACGTGCACCCGATCCGCGACTTCATCCAGCACGTCGACCTGCTGATCGTCAAGCGCGGCGAGAAGGTCACCGTCGAGGTCACCCTGTCGATCGAGGGCCTGCCCGGCCCCGGCGGCCTGGTGGTCCAGGAAGCCAGCACCGTGGAGATCGAGGCCGACGCCCTGAACATCCCGGAGCACATCGTCGTCTCGGTCGAGGACAAGCCGGTCGGCACCATCATCACCGCCGCCGACGTGGAGCTGCCGACCGGCGCCACCCTGGTGACCAGCCCGGACGCCGTCCTGGTGGCCGTCGACGAGGCCAAGGCCGCCGCCGAGCCCGAGGACGAGGAGGCTGCCGAGGACGAGGCCGCCGAGGAAGCTGCGGAGTAATTCCCACGCTGATCGTCGGACTGGGCAATCCCGGTCCCGCTTACGAGAAGACCAGGCACAACATCGGCGCGATGACCGCCGACGGCCTGGTCTTCTCGTACGGCGAGAAGTACACCGTGCACAAGCGCTCGGGCGCCGAGGTGGCGACCGTGCGGATCGGCGGCGAGCCGGTGCTGGTCGCCAAGGCACGGACCTACATGAACACCACCGGCCGCCAGATCGGCCCGCTGATCAAGTACTACGGCGTGACACCGGACGAGCTGATCGTGCTGCACGACGAGCTCGACATCGACTTCGGTCAGGTGCGCCTCAAACGCGGCGGCGGCGAGGGCGGCCACAACGGGCTGCGCTCGATCTCGTCGGCCATCGGCTCCCGCGACTATCTGCGGGTTCGGCTGGGTATCGGCCGTCCCCCCGGCCGCCAGGATCCGGCCGACTTCGTTCTCAAGCCCTTCCCGTCGGCCGACCGCGCCGAGGTGGAGCTGCTCATCTCGAACGGCGTCGACGCCACCGAGCTGCTGGTGAAGCAGGGCCTGGAGGCGGCGCAGAATGTCGTGCACGCCTGGTAGCGATTCGTAGCTCCAAGAGTGCCGTAGATCGTGACGCTATCCCCGTCACGATCTACGGCACTCTTGCATTCGGCACTGAGCAATCAGGAGATCGCCCGCCGACTCCATCTCTCGGTGCGCACGGTCGAAGGTCACCGCTACCGGGCCGCCCGGCTGCGGTAACGTTCGATCGCATGGAACGCACCGATCTGCCGATGCTGACCAGACCGATCCGCTGGTCCGCCGCCACCGCCGCCTTCCAGATCGAGGGAGCCCGGCACGCCGACGGGCGGGGCCGCTGCATCTGGGACGACTGGGTCGACACCGAGGGCAAGGTGATCGACGGATCGACCGCCGATCCCGGGCCGGACAGCTACCACCGGTGGGCCGAGGACGTGGCCCTGGCCGCCGGACTGGGACTGGACCGCTACCGCTTCTCCCTGTCGTGGGTGCGCGTGATGCCCGACGGCCGCACCGTCAATCCCGTTGGGCTGGACTACTATTCGCGGCTGGTGGACGCGCTGCTCGAGGCCGGGGTGACCCCGTTCCCCACCCTCTACCACTGGGATCTGCCGGTGGGCTTCGAGGCGGAGGGCGGCTGGCTGTCCCGGGACACGGCCTACCGCTTCGCCGAGTACGCGGGCGTCGTCGCCGAACACCTGGGTGATCGGGTGGCCCACTGGTACACCGTCAACGAGCCCGCGATGACCACCCTGCAGGGATACGGCATCGGCGATCTGGCGCCCGGACGGCTGATGCTCTTCGACGCCCTGCCCACCGTGCACCATCAGCTCCTCGGGCACGGCCTGGCCGCCCGGGCGCTGCGCGCCGCCGGCGCCGCCGAGGTGGGGCTGGCCAACAACCACACCCGAGTGCTCACCGCCCTGCAGACCGAGGCCGACCGGGCCGCCGCCGACGCCTACGACGTGCTGCACAACCGGCTCTTCGCCGACCCGGTCCTGCTCGGGACCTACCCCGACCTGAGTCCCTTCGGGGCACTCGAGATGCCGGTGCAGGGCGACGATCTGGAGATCATCTCCACCGCACCGGACTTTTACGCGATCAACTTCTACAACCCGACCACGGTCGGTGCGCCGCCGGCCGACAGCCCGATCCCCTTCGATCTGCTGCCCACCCCGGGGGCGCCGGTCACCGGCTTCGGTCCGGAGTGGCCGATCCTGCCGGACGCGCTGCGCGATCTGCTGCTCGACTTCACCGCCCGGTACCGGGATGTGCTGCCGCCGTTGATCATCAGCGAGAACGGCGCGTCCTTCCCCGAGCCCGACACGGCCGGGCCGGTGGACGACGCGGACCGCATCGGCTACCTGGACGGCCATCTGCGGGCCGTCGCCGAGGCGATCGACGGCGGCGCCGACGTGGCCGAGTACACGGTGTGGTCACTGCTCGACAACTTCGAGTGGGCCGACGGCTACCGTCAGCGTTTCGGGCTGGTGCACGTGGACTTCGCCGACGGCACCCGCACGCCGAAGGCCTCCTACGACTGGTACCGCCGGGTCATCGCGGCGCATCGCGGCGGGCAGGCCCGCTGATGCCCCGAGTGGGCCGTCGCTGGCTCACGCTCTTCACCCTGGCCTGGCTGGCCATCTGGATGGTCCAGCTCACCCCGCTGCAACTGCTGCTGCCGCTGCAACTGAATTCGGAGATCTCCGGCGACGGGGAACGATGGGTGCACGGGGTGGTGGTCTCCGGACTGATCCTGGGCGTCGGCGGACTGGTCGGCGTGCTCGCCGGACCGCTGGCCGGCACCCTCTCCGACCGCACGGACGGCACCGCAATGCCGCGCCGGCTGGGCGGCCGGCGCCGGGTGTGGGCGCTCGGCGGCGTCACCACCACCTCGATCACCCTGATCCTCACCGGTTTCGCGCACAGCCCGCTGCTGGTGGCCGCCGCCTGGATCGGGGTCTCGGTGGGCGTCGCGGTCACCTCCGCCGCATTCGCCGCGATGATCGCCGACCAGCTCCCGCCCGATCAGCGCGGGGCGGCCTCGGCCGCCGTCGGCTCCTCCCAGGCGCTCGGCGTGGTGGTGGGTGTCGGCGTGGTGGTCCTGCTGGGGCTGTCCACCCTGTCCGGCTACATCCTGCTGGCGGTGGCCATCGCGGTGATCGGCGGCGGGGCGGCGCTGGCGCTGCCGGATCCGCCGTCGCCGGCCATGGTGCGCGCGGCCGGAGCCGAGCACGACCCGTTCGCCGCCCTGCGCGACCGCGACTTCGCCTGGATGCTCACCGGCCGGCTCGTCACCAACATCGGCAACGCACTGGGCACCGCACTGCTGCTGTTCTTTCTGATGTACGGCCTGGATCAGGAGGAGTCCGCCGCCGAGGACAATCTGCTGCTGCTGGTGGTGGTGTACACGGTCTTCGTGGTGGGGTCGTCGATCGTCTCCGGACTGGTCGCCGACCGGCGCGGGCACCGGCGCGGTCTCACCGTGGCTGCGGCGGCAGTGCAGGCGGTCAGCGGCCTGATCATCCTGGCCGCACCGAACTTCACCGCGACGCTGGTCGCCGCCGCCGTGATGGGGGTGGGCTACGGCGCCTTCTCCACCGTCGGACTGGCCTTCGCCACCGATCTGCTGCCCGCGCAGGCCGATCACGGCCGGGATCTGGGCGTGGTGAACACGTCCGCCGCGCTCGGTCAGCTGATCGGCCCGGTTCTGGGCGGCGGCCTGGTGTACGCCGTCGGCGACTTCTGGCTGCTGTTCGCCGCCGCGTCGGCGCTGTCACTGGTCGGTGGGCTGGCGACCCGCATCGCCCGCGACACCGGAGTCCCCGCCCCGGCCCCCACCACGCCGAACGCGGCCTGAGCCCCTCCCGGGAAGCAGATCGGCGGCGACCCGGCCGCGCAGGCCGGACCGCCACCGATACGGACGGACGTGTCGTCGTTCAGTCCTGGAAGGCCGCCGCGATCAGTGCCGCGCTGTACTTGCGGCCGGCGATCGTCGGGTGCACCGGGGTCCCGTGGTCCTGCGGTCCCAGACCGGTCAGCGAGACATAGCGTCGCCCGTCCGGCGCGCACATGTCGCGGCCCGGCTTCTGGTTGCTGTTGACCACGGTGAAGCCGATCTTCTTGGCCGAGGCGGAGATCGTCGCGTTCAGCGAGTCCTGCACCCGGTTGGCGAACGCCGCCCCGGCCTTGCCCATGCTCACCCCGAGGAAGCAGCCGCTGGGATCGCGCGGGACGATCTGCAGGTAGCGCATCACCACCACCTCGGCGTTCGGCGCGGCAGCGCGGACCGCGGCATAGGTCGAGTCGAGCTTCGGTCCGAGCCGGTCGATCTTGGCCAGCGTCTGCCGGCGCATGGCGTCGGTGCAGCGCGCGTCGATGATGCACGCCGCCACATAGTCGCCGAAGATGCCCTCGTCGTTGCCGCCGATCGAGAGGGAGACGTACTTGGTCGCCGGGCCGAGGCCGTTGACCTGCGGGCCCATCTCGGTGTTCTTGGTGATGTCGTCGGTGTCGGCGCCGCTGCACGACCAGTCGGCGAAGCTCACCTTGAGCTGCGCCGCCACCAGATGGCCCACGTTGTCCGGGGCCTGCTGACAGCCCGGCGTCACATTCACGCCGTTGACGTTGTCGCCGGCAGCCACATAGGAGTCGCCGAGCGAGACATAGGCGGCGCCCCGCTTCCCCAGATCCGGCGCGGCCTGCGCCGAGGGCACCCCTGCGGCCCCGGCGACGAGCAGTGCCACCGAGGCGAGCACGCCGAATGCAGTCTTCTTCACAATCGACCTCGTTTCGTAAGTTACTTCACAGTAAATCGACTGTAACCCAAACGATCGACGGCTCCGGAGGCGGGGAATCGATCATCCGTGCCGGTTTCGACGGACTCGCCGCACCGGGCACAAAGTCCCTCCGCTTACAATCACCGAAAGAAGGCCGCATGCGTCGCGGCTCACAGTGCGGAGGAGTGGGAAACGTGGCCGAAATCGCTTCGGGCGGACAGAAGAACATCGCCATGCTGGGCGTCGGCGCATGCCGGCCGCAACGGCTGATCACCAACGATGAACTCTGTCAGACGCTCGACTCGACCGACGAGTGGATCGTCGAACGCTCCGGCATCCGCGCCCGTCGCTGGATCAGCGGCGACGAGAGCGCCCAGAGCCTGGCCGTCACGGCCGGGGAGCGCGCCATCGTCAACAGCGGAATCGACCGCAGCGAGATCGACACGGTCATCATGGCCACCAGCACCTGGCCGGTGTACGTGCCGCACGGCGCCCCGACCATCGCCTACGAGCTCGGCATCAACGGCGTGCCCGCCTTCGACCTGGTCGCCGGCTGCGGCGGCTTCGGCTACGGCGTGGGTGTGGCCTCGAGCCTGATCCGGTCCGGCGCGGCGACCAACGTGCTGCTGCTCGGCGTCGAGACCATGTCGCTGAGCCTGGACCCCACCGACCGCGGCACCGCCTTCCTCTTCGGCGACGGCGCCGGCGCCGTGGTGATCGGCCCCTCCGAGCAGAACGGCATCTCCCCGGTGGTGTGGGGCTCGGACGGTGAGCACGCCAACGCCATCGGCCAGAACATGGACGCCAAGGTCTACATGGACCGGGCCGAGGAGTACCAGCACAAGGATCCCGAGACCGAGCCGGTCGGCCGGCTGCTGCTGCGCATGGAGGGCCAGCAGGTGTTCCGCTGGGCGGCCATCACCCTGCCCAAGGCGCTCACCGGCGCCCTCGACGCGGCCGGCGTGCACGCCGACGACATCGAGGTCTTTGTTCCGCACCAGGCCAATGCGCGCATCAACGAGCTGATGAAGAAGAACCTCGGTTTCCGCGACGACCTGCCGATGGCCAACGACATCGAGTTCACCGGCAACACCTCGGCCGCGTCCATCCCGCTGGCGATCGAAGAGATGCTGGCCACCGGCAAGGCCAAGGGCGGCGAGCGTTCGCTGATCCTCGGCTTCGGCGCCGGCCTGAGCTACGCGGCGATGGTCGCCACCATGCCGCCGGCCCCCAAGGTCACCAGCTTCGAGGACCTCGAGAACTAGAGACTGATCCCCGGACCGACGGTGAGCGACGGTCCGGGGATCAGCGACGGTCAGCGGCGGTCGTACTGCACGCCCAGCGGATTGGGTGAGAGCAGGCCCACCACCAGCCAGGTGATGCTGCCGATGGTCGGCACCAGCAGGAACAGCAGCCAGAGTCCGGACTGGTTGGCATCGTGCAACCGGCGCACCCCCAGGGCGAGTTGCGGGAGGAGCACCGCCAGCCCGTAGAGGCCCACCAGAGCCAGCACCACGATGATCGCCGGCGGCACCTCGTCCGACGTCCCGGCGGCGACGGCGATGAGGCCGGCGAGCACGCCCATCACGATGTAGACGATGAGGTTGAACAGCGCCACCCACCAGTACTCCCGCTTGGACGCCCGGCCGGAGAAGTTGACGTAGTTGCGGAAGAACCGTTGCACCGCCTGCCCCATGGTGGCGTTGTAGAGCGGCAGGGTCAGATCGTCGGGATCGGTCGTGCCCTCCGGACGCCCGCCCGGCCAGCCGTATCCCGCCGGATATCCGGGCTGACCGTACGGCTGTCCCGCGTACGGCGGCTGTCCCCCGTAGGGCTGGCCACCATACGGCTGTCCCGGGTAGGGCTGTTGTCCGTACGGCTGCTCTCCGTAGGACGGCTGTTGCCCGTAGTACGGCTGCTGCGGATGGGGCTGCTGGAAGGCGCCCGGCTGATCCTGCCCCTGCGGGCTCTGCGGATCGTCCCGGCCGTCGGATTCCTGAGTCATAGCTGCTCACCTTAGCGAACCGGTGCCGGTGGTCGCCGGTCTCGGTCACCGGGATCGTAAGCGCGCGCCGCCGTCCGACGGCGACCCGGTACGGTGAGGCGACACCCGCCCCACCAGGAGGATCCCGTGCCCGCCCACTGCATCTTCTGCGGCATCGTCGACGGGACGGCGCCCTCGTACCCGGTCGCCGAGGACGCCGCCACGGTGGCGTTCCTCGACATCAACCCGGCCAATGCCGGGCACGTCCTGGTGATCCCGCGGGCGCACAGTCGCGACCTGCTGGAGATCCCGGCCGACGATCTGGCGGCCTGCTCGCTGATGGCGCAGCGCATCGCCCGGGTGCTCACCGCGCCGACCGCCGACGGCGGACTCGGCGCCGACGGGGTGAACCTGCTCAACTGCTGCGGCGCGCCGGCCTGGCAGACCGTCTTCCACTTCCATCTGCACGTGATTCCGCGCTACCGGGACACCGGCCGCGATCAGTTGCGGCTGCCGTGGCGGCCGGACGTCCCCGGCGATCCGGCGGAGCTGTCGGCGCTGGCCGCGCAGCTGTCGGCGGCGGCCGGCTGATCCGTCGTCGTGGTCCGGCGCTCCGGAAAAGCGGCCGCCGGCGGCACTGTGCTGTAACGCCGCGCCCGGCAATCACTACTTCCAGGTAACCGGCCTCGCATGAGAGCGTTGTCGGTGACTACTGACACACGCAAGGGAGTAGATCCATGGTCGCACTGGCGCAGGCCTCCGGCATCGACACGTTCGGCATCCTCAGTATCGGGGCGCACCGTCCCGAACGCGTGGTGACCAACGACGAGATCTGCGAGCAGATCGACTCCTCCGACGAGTGGATCTACACCCGCACCGGGATCAAGAGCCGACGGTTCGCCGCCCCGGAGGAGAACGTCGTCGAGATGGGTATCAGCGCCGGCCGCAAGGCCATCGCCAATGCGCTGCTCTCCGGCTCCGACATCGACGCGGTGATCCTGGCGACCAACACCCACCTGCTGCAGACCCCGGCCGGCGCCACCAAGATCGCCACCGAGCTCGGCGCCAACGGCGTCCCGTCGTTCGACGTGACCGTCGGCTGCGCCGGCTTCGGCTACGCGATGGCCCTGGCCAGCGACATGATCCGCGGCGGCAGCGCCAGCCACGTGCTGGTGATCGGCTCCGAGCAGCTGTCGGTGACCCTGGACATGACCGACCGCACCAACTGCTTCATCTTCGGCGACGGCGCCGCCGCCGTGGTGATGGGCCCCACCAAGGAACTGGAGATGGGCCCGGTGGTGTGGGGCAGCGACGGCACCCAGTTCGACGCCATCCGGCAGGACATCGACTGGCTGAGCTACCTCAACGGCGACGACCACAGCAACCGGCCGTACATCCGCCTCGAGGGCACCGCGGTCTTCCGCTGGGCGGCCTTCGAGATGGGCAAGGTGGCTCAGCGCACGCTGGAGGTGGCCAAGGTGGACGCCTCCGACATCGACGTCTTCGTCCCCCACCAGGCCAACACCCGGATCAACGATCTGCTCGCGCGCAGCCTGCACTTCCCGGAGACCACCCTGGTGGCCAACGACATCGAGACCACCGGCAACACCTCGGCCGCGTCCATTCCGCTGGCGATGGAGCAGATGCTCTCCACCGGTGCGGCCAAGCCCGGCGACACCGCCCTGCTGCTCGGCTACGGCGCAGGCCTGAGCTACGCCGCCCAGGTGGTCACCATGCCGCCCATCCCCTTCGAGTGAGGCGCCGCCCGGCCGGACGGCGGGCGATTAGCCCGGGATGAGCCCACCCGATACCGTGGACGGGTGAGTTCAGAGGCAATCGCGCGGGAGGTCAAGCGCCGTCGGACCTTCGCGATCATCTCCCACCCGGATGCGGGTAAGTCGACGATGACCGAAGCGCTGGCACTGCATGCGCGGATGATCAGCGAGGCCGGCGCCGTGCACGGCAAGGGCGGGCGCCGATCCACAGTCTCGGACTGGATGGAGATGGAGAAGGCGCGCGGCATCTCGGTCAGCTCCACCGCCCTGCAGTTCAGCTACGACGCGGTGCACAGCGGCGGCGAACCGAGTGTGATCAATCTGGTGGACACCCCCGGTCACGCCGACTTCTCGGAGGACACCTACCGGGTGCTCACCGCCGTCGACGCCGCGGTCATGCTGATCGACGCCGCCAAGGGTCTCGAACCGCAGACCCTCAAACTGTTCCAGGTGTGCCGGCATCGCGGGATCCCGGTGATCACGGTGGTCAACAAGTGGGACCGGCCCGGCCAGACCCCGCTGGAGCTGATCGACGAGATCACCGAGCGGATCGGGCTCATCCCCACCCCGCTGTACGTGCCGGTGGGCATCGCGGGCGACTTCCGCGGCCTGCTCGACCGGCGCACCGGCGAGTACATTCACTTCGAGCGGACCGCCGGCGGCGCCAAGATCGCCCCGGAGGAACTGGTCGACGCCGATGCCGCCGCCGACCGCGAGGGCGATGCCTGGACGGCGGCCACCGAGGAGAGCGAGCTGCTCTCCGAACTGGGCCAGGACCACGACCAGGAGATGTTCCTGGCCGGTCAGACCTCCCCGATGATCTTCACCTCGGCGATGCTCAACTTCGGTGTGCGCCAGCTCCTCGAGGCGCTCGTCGAGTTCGCACCGGCGCCGGCCGGCCGCACCGGGATCGACGGCACCGAACGCGCGGTGACCGATCCGTTCAGCGCGGTGGTCTTCAAGGTGCAGGCCGGCATGGACTCGAGCCACCGGGACCGGCTGGCGTACATGCGGATCGTCTCCGGCGAGTTCGAGCGCGGCATGGTGGTGACCCACGCGCAGACCGGCAAACCCTTCGCCACCAAGTACGCGCAGGCCGTCTTCGGGCGGGACCGGTCCACCGTCGACACCGCCTACCCGGGCGATGTGGTGGGTCTGGTCAATGCCATGGCGCTGGCACCCGGCGACACCCTCTACATCGAGCCGAAGGTGCAGTATCCGCCGATCCCGTCCTTTGCGCCGGAACACTTCTCGGCGCTGCGGGTGACCACCGCCGACAAGTACAAACAGTTCCGCAAGGCCATCGACCAGCTAGACGCCGAGGGCGTGGTGCAGGTGCTGCGCAACGATCTGCGCGGCGACGCCTCCCCGGTGCTGGCCGCCGTGGGGCCCATGCAGTTCGAGGTGGTCACCGCCCGCCTCAAGGCCGAGTTCAACGTCGACACGGTGATCGAGCCGCTCGGCTATTCGCTGGCCCGCCGGACCGACGAGGAGAGCGCACCCGAACTGTCCCGGCAGCGCGGCGTGGAGGTCTTCCACCGCAGCGACGGCGCGATCCTGGCGCTGTTCAGCGACAAGTGGCGGCTCCAGTTCATCGAGAAGGAGCACTCCGAGCTGACGCTGGAGCCGCTCGTGGCCGCCGCGGACTGATGATCGGCGCGCGATGGACCTCGGCTGCGGTCGCCGGTATCGCGGTCGCGGCGGGTCTGACCGCATGCTCCGATGACACTGCGCCGCAGCCGGATCCGGCGGACTCGGCCGGCTCGGCGACGGTTCAGACGCCGGCGTCGTCCGAGTGCGACCGCACCCCGGATCGGGGCACCATCGAGCGCACCGGCTACGGCCTGCGCTACACGACCGGTTCGCTGACCGTCTCGCTGCGGCCGGCGGACGGTGCGGCGAGCTGTCTGCGCTTCACCAAATCCGGTCCGGCCGACCCACAGGTGCCGCCGGACAGTCTGCTCTTCACCTTCTCCGGCGGCCCCGGACAGGGCGCCCAGCTCGAGTTCCTGGCCGTGGACCTGTCCCCCGCGATCCTGCCGCCGCTCGGCGACGGCCAGGTCCGGCGGTATCGGCAGGTGTCGGCACCGATCCCCGCGCAGGTGGGAGTCGCGGTGCACGGCAACTACTTCCACACCGATCACTGCACGCTCGCGCTCGCCGCGGTGAGCAAGGCACGGGCGGCGGGCCGCTTCGACTGTCCGCAGGCCTATGCCTCGCCGGCCAACCCGTTCGATCCGAGCGACGACGTCGACTACGAGGGGCAGGACACCCCGCACCCCGCCACCGCGGCACTGTCCGGCTGGTTCGAGATCCGTCCCTGACCGGGATCGGCTGTGACGCTCAGTCGCCGACGATGCGGCGCACCAGGGCGCCGTCGACGTCGTCGAGCCGGTCCGGCTCGAAGGCCGGGTTGCGATCCTTGTCCACCAGCACCGAGCGCACGCCTTCGGCGAAGTCGTGCCCGGCGGTGATCACCTCTGCGGCATGCAGTTCCCGTTCCAGGCACTGCGCCAGTGACGAGTGCGCACCGGCGGCGATCAGCTCACCGGTCACCGCCAGACTGGTCGGCGAGGCCGCCGAGAGCAGGTCGAGCATCTCCTGAGCCCACTCGTCCGCGCTGCCCGACAGGCCGCCGATGATGGTCGACGGCGCGCAGTCCAGTTCGAAGTAGCCGGCGATCTTGTCCAGCGGCAGCTCCGAACCGGGTGCCGGCGGCAGGTCGCCGAGGACCTCGATCAGCGGAGCACCGGAGCGGATGCGCTCGGCCACCGCCGGGAGCTGCTCGGAGGCCACATAGTGGGTGGCCAGGCCGACGGCCAGCGCGTCGGCGCCGCCGATCCGCGCGCCGGTCAGCCCCAGCCACAGCCCCACACCCTCGGGCAGGCGGGGCAGGAAGTAGGTGGCGCCCACATCCGGGAAGAAGCCGATCGCGGTCTCCGGCATGGCGATCAGCGCCTTGTCGGTGACCACCCGGATCTCGCCGTGCACGCTGATCCCCAGACCGCCGCCCATCGCCGCGCCGTCGATCAGCGCCACATAGGGTTTCGGATATTCGGCGATCAGCTGATTGAGCCGGTACTCGCCGGCGAAGTACCGGGTGATGGCCTCGGCGTCGCCGGCGAGCGCATGCTCGCGGATGGCCCGGATGTCGCCGCCGGCGCAGAAGGCCCGCGGGCTGCTGGAGGTGACCAGCACCAGCTCGACGGCGTCGTCGTCGCCCCATTCCTGCAGGACCTGGAACATGTCGTCGATCATCGACTGGTCGAGGGCGTTGAGGGCTGAGGGCCGGTCGAGGACGATCTCGCCGACCCCGTTGGCCACCGTGCTGCGGATGCTGGACATGGGGTCACGGTATCGCACCGTCGGCGCGGGCCGGCCGGGCCCGCCCGGTCACCGCCGGCGGCCGGGTGCGCGGCGCTCGGCCACGATGGCCACGGCCGCGTCACGGCCCGCGCGGTTGGCGCCGACGGTGGACTGCGACGGGCCGTAGCCGATCAGGAACAGGCGTGGTTCGTCGAGCGCCCGGCCGTCGCGCACCCGGATACCGCCCTGGCGGGTGCGCAGCCGCAGCGGTGCCAGATGGCTCACGGCGGGATGGAATCCGGTGGCCCACAGGATCACGTCGGCCGGTTCGAGCGAGCCGTCGGGCATCCGCACGCCGTCGCGCTCGACGCGGGTGAACATCGGGTGGCGCACCAGTGCGCCGCGGGCCTGCGCGCGCAGCACCCACGGCGACCGGAACATGCCGGTGGCCCGGGTGACGCTGGTGCCGGGCAGGCCCTGTTCGGTGCGTTCGGCCACCCCGGCCACCGCATCGGCCAGGTGCCGGGACGACGGCGCGTCCTCCCAGACCGGTTCGCGCCGGGTCACCCAGAAGGTGTCGGTGACCGCCGAGATCTCGTCGAGCAGTTGCAGCGCGGAGACTCCGGCGCCGACGATCACCACCCGCTGCCCGGCGAACTCGTCGGCGGAGACGTAGTCGTGCACGTGCAGCTGACGCCCGGCGAACTGGTCGCGGCCCGGATAGTAGGGCCAGTACGGGTGGGTCCAGGTGCCGGTGGCGTTGATGACGTACGACGCCGCCCAGATGCCGCCGGTGCTCTCGACGATCAGCGGCGAGTGCGGGTCGTCGTCGCCGCGGCGGACCGCCGAGACGGTGACCGGCCGGTGCACGTTCAGTCCGAAGCGCTGCTCGTAGCCGGCGAAGTACGCGGGCAGCACCTCCCGGCTGCTCGCCTCCGGATCGGCCGTCGGCACCGGCTCGCCGGGCAGCTCGTAGATGCCGTTGACGGTGCCCATCTGCAGGGTCGCCCAGCGGTGCTGCCAGGCGCCGCCGGGGGCCTGCTCGGCGTCGAGCACCACGAACTCCGGCGGCGCGTCCGGCGCGGAGCCTCCGGCTGGGCCGGCCGGGACGAAGCCGCGGCGGCGCAGGTGATAGGCCGCCGACAGTCCGGCCTGCCCGGCACCGATCACCAGCACGTCGACGCGCTTCGCGGCGCCGGCGCTCTCGGGTGCGGTCATCGCCACTCGCCTCTCGTTCGCCGTCCCACCGAGTGTGGCACGCTCGAAGGCATGACCGGTCCGTCGATCACCATCACCTACTGCACGCAATGCAACTGGCTGCTCCGCAGTTCCTGGCTCGCCGGCGAACTGCTCAGCACCTTCGGCAGCGATCTGGCCGCGGTCACGCTGGTGCCGGGCACCGGCGGCGTCTTCCGCATCGACGTGCTGACGGACGGCGCGAGCGAGCCGCTGCAGATCTGGGAACGCAAGCGCGACGGCGGTTTTCCCGATGCCGCTGAACTCAAACGACGGTTGCGCGATGCCGCCCTGCCCGACTGGCAGCTCGGCCACAGCGAGGCTCCGGCGGACAGCTGAGCGGGGCGTCGACCGACGGCCGCGCGGGCCGGGCCGCGAGGGCCGTGGGGCGCCGGGTGTCAGCGGAGGATGCCGGCCTCGCGGGCGGCGGCCACTGCCGCGGTGCGCGAGGAGACACCGAGTTTGGTGTAGATGTGCACCAGATGCGATTTCACGGTGGCGTCGGTGATGTGCAGCCGGCTCGCGATGTGGCTGTTGGAGGCGCCGCCGGCCACCAGACGCAGCACCTGAGTCTCGCGGGCGCTCAGGCTCGGATGCGGTGACCGCATCCGGGCCAGCAGTCGGCCGGCGATGGCCGGGGCGAGCGCCGTCTCACCGGCGGCGGCCGCGCGGATCGCGGCGATCAGTTCCTCGGGCGGAGCGTCTTTGAGGAGATAGCCGCTGGCTCCGGCTTCGACGGCGCCGAGGATGTCGCCGTCGGTGTCGTAGTTGGTGAGCACCAGCACCGCGGGCGGCGCATCGAGGGCGCGGATCCGGCGGGTCGCGTCGGCGCCGGTCTGCTCCACGCCGAACTGCAGATCCATCAGCACGACGTCCGGGGCCGCCGCGGTGGCGAGCGCGACGGCTTCGTCCGGGGTGGCCGCTTCGCCCACCACGGTCAGGTCGGGGTCGCCGGCCAGCATGGCCCGCAGTCCGGTGCGCACCACCGGATGGTCGTCGGCCAGCAGGATCGTGATCATGCGCGGCCGCCGCTCTCGGCGATCGGCAGCCGGGCGGTGACGGCGGTGCCACGCCCCGGCGCCGAGTCGATGGTGAGTGTGCCGTCGAGCTGTTCGACGCGTTCGCCGATGGCCTGCAGCCCGAAGGAGCCCGCCTCGTGCGGGTGCGCGGCGACGGCGGCCGCGTCGAAGCCGCACCCGTCGTCGCGCACGCTGAGCGTGGCCGCTGCACCCTCGCGTCCCAGTGCCACCGTGATCCGGGTGGCGTCCGCGTGACGGACGGCGTTCGAGAGGGCGCCCTGAGCGATGCGCAGCAGCGCCGTCTGGGTGCCCATGGGCAGGTCGAGGTCGTCGGCGGCCACCTCGACCGGAACTGCGGCGCGCTGAGACTGTTCGCAGCCCAGGCGGCGCAGGGCGGCGGCCAGGCCGTCGTCGAGGCGGGTCGGGGTGAGCTCGCCGATGATCTGCCGGGTGTCGGCGAGGCTTTCGGCCGCGGTCTCGCAGGCCAGTCGCAGGTAGCCCGCACCGGGTTCGGGGACGTCGCGTTCGGCGGCGCGCAGCAGCATCTGGATCGACGAGAGCCCCTGCGCCACAGTGTCGTGGATCTCCCGGGCCAGCCGGGCGCGCTCGGTCAGGGCGCCCTGTTCGCGTTCGGTGTCGGCGAGCTGGCGGCGGGTGCGGATCAGTTCGGCGAGCAACTGCTCACGCATGTCGGCCTCCCGGAGCAGGGCCCGGTAGGCCAGCCCGATAAGCAGGGCCACGCCGGCGCCGATGAGCGGCCCGACGACCCCGCCCACGCTGAAGCCGAGGTGCAGGCCCAGCGCGACGATCGCATAGACGGTGGTCACCACGATCGCCGCGTATCCGCCGGCGCCGGGCAGCACGTTGAGGTAGAGGAAGAACAGCGGGAAGACCAGGTAGGCGCCCTCGGGCCCGAGCCCGGTCAGCACGGCCCACAGCAGGGTCAGGACGATCACCCAGCCGACGACCACGCCGCGCCGGGCGAGCACCGCGCTGCGGACCCGGGCCGCCCAGGCACCGGCCAGATACACGGCGACGAAGGCGATTCCGACGATCAGCGTCCACACCGCGACCGATGAGGAGACGAGAAAGGCGCGCACGACGGCGAAACCGGCAAGCCCGAGGATCAGGGCGTGCAGGCCGTAGCGGAGGCCGGTGAACACCGGGGCCAGGGTCGTGGGCGGCATGACTCCCCGAGCCTATGCGAGCGGCCGGGCCGCGGTCATCAACCGAAAGTTCGACTCACGATCCGACGGTTCTGGCGATGTGCGACGGTGCCCGCCGGCGCGATAGTCGAAGGAGTCCGGGCAGCGTGCACGGACGGAAAGGCACCATCGTGTTCGTCGCATGGAGAGAGCTGCGGTTCGCCCGCGGCCGGTTCCTGCTCATCGCGGCCGTCGTCGCATTGATCACCCTGCTCGTGGGCTTCCTGTCCGGTCTGGCCGGTGGCCTGGCCAACCAGAACGTCTCCGGCGTGCTGGCGCTGCCCGGCGACCGGCTGGTCCTGCAGCAGCCCGAGGGCGGCGACCCGAGCTATGCGACCTCGGAGCTGAACGAGGACACGGTTCGGGCATGGCGGCACGCCGAGGGCGTCGATGCGGTGACCCCCATCGGGATCGTCCAGTCACGCGCCGCCGCCGGCGGGACCGGCGATCCGGTCGGGGTGGCCCTGTTCGGAATGCCCGCGCAGCCGCCGCGGGACGGCGCTTCCGGGCCGCTGCCCGCGCTCACCCCGCACACCGCGACGCAGGTCGGTCTGTCGTCGGGTGCCGCCGAGACCCTCGGCGTCGGCGTCGGCGACCAGATCTCGATCACCGGCCAGACCTACACGGTGGCCACGATCGGCGACGACCTCTGGTACAGCCACACCCCGGTCGTGGCCATGACCCTCGACGCGTGGAGTGCGGCCAGCACACGCGTCGGCGGCACCGGCGAGGCCACTGTGCTGGCGGTCTCCGGGGACGCCGACTGGTCGGCGGTGGGCCACCGGACCGGCACCGTGGCGCAGACCAAGCTGTGGAGCCTGACCGCGCTGGAAGCGTTCACATCCGAGATCGGTTCGCTGGGTTTGATGATCGTGCTGCTGTTCGGCATCTCCGCGCTGGTCGTGGGCGCCTTCTTCACCGTGTGGACCATGCAGCGCGCCGGCGACATCGCCACCCTCAAGGCGCTCGGCGCCGGCACCGCCTCGCTGGTGCGGGACTCGCTCGGGCAGGCGCTGGTGGTCCTGGTGGCGGGGATCGGTGTGGGTCTGGTCGCCGTCGTCGGCTTCGGCACGCTCGCCGGCCGGGCGCTGCCCTTCCTGGTCAGTCCGCTCACCACCCTCGCCCCGGCCGCCGCCCTGGCGGTGCTGGGCCTGGCGGGGGCCGCGTTCGCGCTGCGCTCCGTCACCAAAGCCGATCCGCTGACCGCACTGGGGAGCAACCGATGATCCACCTGCAGAACGTCACCCTCACCTTCCCCGACGGGGACAACCGCATCACCGCCGTCGACGACGTCTCGCTGCGCGGCGACAACGGCACCGTCACCGGCATCACCGGGCCGTCCGGCTCGGGCAAATCGAGTCTGCTCGCCGTGGCCGCGACCCTGATCCGCCCGGACTCCGGCGGGGTCCTGATCGGCGACGGCGGCGCCGCGATCGACGCCGCGCAGCTCACCAAGCGCGAGGCCGCCGCGCTGCGCCGCGAGCAGATCGGCATCGTCTTCCAACAGTCCAATCTGCTGCCGGCGCTCACCGCGCGTGAGCAGGTGCAGGTGATGGGCCGGCTCGGCGGCACCGGCCGGGCCCGGCGTGCGCGCATCGACGCCCGGGCCGACGAGCTGCTCGACGCCGTGGGTCTGAGCGAACACGCCGGCAAACGCCCGCACCAGCTCTCCGGCGGGCAGCGCCAGCGGGTCGCGATCGCCCGCGGACTGGTCCACGAGCCGCAGGTGCTGTTGATCGACGAGCCGACCAGCGCGCTCGATCAGGAACGCGGGGCCGAGATCATGCAGCTCATCGCCCGTCTCACACGCGAACGGGACACCGCCACCCTGCTGGTGACCCACGACCTGATCCACCGCGACCTCTTCGACGATCTGGTCACCATCGTCGACGGGCGGATCGTCCAGCCGGACACCGCATCTCCGGGCGCATCGCCGGCCGTCGGCGGACGGGGCGAGGCCGCGATCGCATAGGTCCCGGGGACTCGCGGCGGCGTCAGCCGAGCTGCTCGGACAGCTCCAGCCACCGTTCTTCGAGTTCGGCTGTCTCCCCCTCGGCGGCCCGGAGCCGGGCCGCGAGCTTCTCGAGCCCCGCGTAGTCGTCCTGCTCGTGCTCGGCCATCTGCGTGTGCAGCGACGACACCTCGGTGCCGAGCCGTTCGATCCGGCGCTCGATCGACGCCACTTCCTTCTGTACGGCACGACGCTGCGCACCCGACATCCCGGTGGCCTCGTCGCTCGCGGCCGCCGGCGCGGACCGGCGGCTCTCGCGCGCCGGCTCCTGCTCGCTGCGCAGCCGCAGGTACTCGTCCACTCCCCCGGGCAGATGCCGCAGCCGCCCGTCGACGATCGCGTACTGCTGGTCGGTGATCCGCTCGAGCAGGTAGCGGTCGTGCGAGACGACGATGAGGGTACCGGGCCAGGAGTCGAGCAGATCCTCCATGGCGGCGAGCATGTCGGTGTCGACGTCGTTGCTCGGCTCGTCGAGGATCAGCACGTTCGGTTCGGAGAGCAGCACCAGCAGCAGCTGCAGGCGCCGCTTCTGGCCGCCGGAGAGTTCGCCGACCCGGGCCGACAGATGCTCCCGGGCAAAACCGAGCCGCTCGAGCAGCTGGGCCGGGGTGAACTCCTTGCCGTCGATCTCGTAGCCGGTCCGGTAGTTCGCGAGCACATCACGCACCCGGTCGCCGACGATCTCGTCGAGCTGGCTGAACTGCTGATCGAGCACCCCGAGCTGCACGGTCTTGCCGCGTTTGACCCGGCCGGCGGTCGGCTCCAGGGTGCCCGCGATCAGGGCCAGCAGCGTGGACTTGCCGGCACCGTTGGCGCCGAGGACGGCGGTGCGCTCGCCGGGCGCGATCCGCCACTGCACATCGCGGAGCACCTCGCGCCCGTCGAAGCTCACCCCGGCGTCCTCGAGGTCGACGACCTGCTGGCCGAGCCGGGCCACCGCGAGCCGGTTCAGGGCCAGGGTGTCGCGCGGCGGCGGCACGTTCTCGATGAGCTGGTTGGCCGCGTCGATCCGGAACTTGGG
>NZ_JBJURU010000019.1:0-9430 GCF_046098115.1 Gordonia sp. VNK21
TCTCGCTGGTGCCCTCGTAGATGGTGAAGATCTTGGCGTCACGCGCCCACCGTTCCACCGGGAAGTCGCGGGTGTAGCCGTTGCCGCCCAAGATCTGGATGGCCGACGACGTCGCACGTACCGCGACCTCGCTGGCCTTAAGCTTCGACATGCTGCCCTCTGCGTGGGGGAAGCCGGTCCCGCGACGCATCATGGTCGAGGCACGCCACACGAGCAGCCGCGCGGCGTCGATCGCGACGGCGAGATCGGCGAGCTCGAAGGCCACCGCCTGATTGTCGATGATCGGGCGACCGAACTGCTCGCAGATGCCTGCGTCGGCGAGAATGGTTGTCAGAGCTGCTTGCGATCATTGCGCCATGAGTGCAGAACAGCGGGGTCCTCTCTATGTCGACGGACCCCACGGCTGTCCGGTCGGCGGACCCTTCGACCTCTGGCGGAAGAACTATTTCATCGAGAACGGCAACCCACCCAGCGACAGCGTGAAGATGTGGCCGGGCCTGACTTTCGAGACGATCTCGGCCATCGCCACCGCGACGTTCCACGAGAACGCGACGCGTACGGAGATCGTCGCCCGGTTCGAGGGCGGCGGCCCCGCCGACGAGCTGAAGATGGCCCACGCCTACTTCTGCCAGTGGCGGCGACGGGCACCGTTCATGCCCGACGAGCTGCAGGACCTCCCGCCGCGCCCGGCGATGACGCGCCCGTACACGCCCGAAGAAGTGAACGAGGACCTTCAGCAGATCGCCGACGGTTACCGCAAGAACTGAATACGCCGTGCGCAAGCTCAGGAGGCTCCGACATCCTCGCGCCACAGTGCTGTATTCGATGCCATGAGGCCCCGAACGAAAAGCGTGTTCGGGGCCTCGTAGCATCGCGCGTGGAGCCTAGGAGATTCGAACTCCTGACATCCGCCTTGCAAAGGCGGCGCTCTACCAACTGAGCTAAGGCCCCGTACCGGTGGGAACCGGAGGGAGATCGTGGTGGGCCTAGGAGGACTTGAACCTCCGACCTCTTCGTTATCAGCGAAGCGCTCTAACCGCCTGAGCTATAGGCCCGTGAACCGAGATTGAAGATTACCCGACCCCGCCGTGACAAACAAAACGGCAGGTCAAGGCCTCGTCAATCCAGGTCCGCGAGGGTCACTTCGATGCCGCCCACCACGTCGGCGCAGACGTTGTATACGTAGGCGGAGATGGTGGCCAGGGCGGTCAGAAGGATCGCCGCGAAGACCCCGAACAGGGCCGAGAAACCGAAGACCTGTCCGACGCTGATCAGATCACCGCCACTGCTGGAGCCGTCCGCGGTGACCAGCGTGCCGAAGCTGCTGTTCATCTGGTCCCAGACACCCATACCGTCGAGGATGCCGAAGAGCACGGCGACCGCGATCATCCACACGAAGAAGCCCACGACCGCCAGCACCCCGGTGACCTTGAAGATCGACCACGGATCCACCCGGCGCACCTGCACCGCCGCGCGCAGCGGCGTGCCGATACCCGACGCGGGGATGTGCCGCACCGATGCGCGATCGTCGGCCGATCCCACATGGTGGATGGCATCGAGATCCGGCTTCACATCACCGGGAAGATGCTCGGGAACCGCGCCCTTGGCGGCCCGGCCCTTCTCGGCCGACCCGGCGGCGGCCGGCGTACTCCCGGTACCGGCAGCGGCGGCTCCCGTGACCGCGGATCCGGTGACCAGCCCGCCGCCCAGCGGGGGCTTGGCCGAGGTCTGCGGGGGCTTGCCGGACGTCTGCGACGGTCGGGGTCCGGATGCCGGTGCGCCCTGCGGGGCACCGCCGGCCGCGGGCTTACCGGCTGCAGGCTTGCCCGCTCCCGACGGCCCGGTCGGCGGGGTCTTGCCCGCGGGCGGGGTCTTACCCGGCTGGGCACCGCCGGCTTGAGCATTCCCGGCTTGAGCATTCCCGGCTTGAGCATTGCCCGGTTGCGGCTTCCCCGGTTGCGGCTTCCCCGGTTGTTGCGCGACGCCCCCGGACGGTGGCCCTGCCGAGGCGCCGCCCGCCGCCTGTCCGGCCGTGGGACGGGCCGGCGCCGGATCCGGCGTACCGGACGTGGGCGTCTGACCACCGTGGCCCGGCTCACGCTGGGACGCACCGCCACCCGCGGGCATCGCCCGGGTCGGTGCGCCCGCGGCGCCCTCCTGCCCGACGGCACCGCGCAGCGGTCCACTACCGGGCGCATCCGGCCCGAGAGCGCCGGCCGCCTTGGCGACGTCCCCAGCGGTCAAGCCGGTGGCCGCGGTCTTCTCCCCGCGCTTCCACGGGGGCGGTACCCGACCGCTCTCCGGCTTGTCACCGTCGGGCTCGTTCGGTGTGGTCACAAAGCATCCTCACTGTGAGCAACAAGGCTGATCGCTACCAACCCTAACGGCTCAGCAGCCTCTTCCCCGGTATGTGCGGCCGGTTCCGCGCTACTCGCCGTCCCCGGTCTCGTCGTCGCTGTCCGGTTCGTCCGCGTTCCGGGCGATCGCGATCAGGCTGTCGCCGTCGCCGAGGTTCATCAGGCGCACGCCCTTGGTCTGCCGGCCCGCCTTGCGAACCTGCTTGGCCATGGTGCGGATGACCCCGCCGCCGGAGGTGATGGCGTACACCTCGGTGTCGTTGTCGACGATGATCGCGCCCACCAGCTCGCCCCGCTTCGGGTCGTACTGGATGGTGAGCACGCCCTTGCCGCCGCGGCCCTGCGCCGTGTACTCCTCGATGTCCGTGCGCTTGGCGTAGCCACCCGACGTGGCCACCAGCAGGAAGGTGTCCTCGTGCACCACGTTGAGGCTGAGCAGCTCGTCGGCCTCGTTGAAACGCATGCCCTGCACACCGGAGGTCTGCCGGCCCATCGGGCGCAGCGTCTCGTCGTCGGCGTGGAAACGGATCGACTGACCCTTCTTCGACACCAGCAGCAGATCGTCGTCCGCGCTGCACAGCTGCGCACCGACCAGTTCGTCGTCGCCGCGCAGGTTGATCGCCGCGATGCCGCCGGACCGGTTGGAGTCGAAGGCGTCCAGCGCCGACTTCTTGACCAGGCCGTTGCGGGTGGCCAGCACCAGATACGGCGCATCCTGGTAGCCGCTGATGCGGATCACCTGCGCGATGCGCTCCTCCGGCTGGAAGGCCAGCAGGTTAGCCACGTGCTGACCGCGCGCGGTTCGGTTGGCCTCGGGCAGCTCGTACGCCTTGGCCCGGTACACGCGGCCCTTGGTGGTGAAGAAGAGCAGCCAGTCGTGGGTGCTCGAGACGAAGAAGTGGGCGACGATGTCGTCCTGCTTCAGACCCGCACCCTGGACGCCCTTGCCGCCCCGCCGCTGGCTGCGGTAGAGGTCGGTCTTGGTGCGCTTGGCGTAGCCGGTCTCGGTGATCGTGACCACCACGTCCTCGCGGGCGATCAGATCCTCGTCGGCTACATCGCCCTCGGCGGCGATGATCCGGGTGCGACGGTCGTCGCCGTGCTTCTCGACGACCTCCATCAGCTCGTCGCGGACGATGGCCCGCTGGCGTTCCGGCCGCGCCAGGATGTCCTTCAGGTCGGCGATCTCGCGCTCGATCTCGGCCAGCTCGTCGATGATCTTCTGCCGTTCGAGGGCCGAGAGCCGGCGCAGCTGCATGGCCAGGATGGCGTCGGCCTGCAGTTCGTCGATGTCGAGCAGATCCATCAGGCCGCTGCGGGCGGCGTCGGTGTTGGCCGAGGCCCGGATCAGCGCGATGACCTCGTCGAGGGCGTCGAGCGCCTTGACCAGACCGCGCAGGATGTGGGCGCGTTCCTCGGCCTTGCGCAGCCGGTACCGGGTGCGCCGCACGATGACCTCGATCTGGTGGGTCACGTACAGCCGGATCATCTGGTCGAGCCGCAGGGTGCGCGGTACGCCGTCGACGATCGAGAGCATGTTGGCGCCGAAGTTGGTCTGCAGCTGGCTGTGCTTGTACAGGTTGTTGAGCACCACCCGGGCCACCGCGTCGCGGCGCAGGGTCACCACGATGCGCAGACCGTCACGGTCGGACGAATGGTCCTCGATCTTGCTGATGCCCTTGAGCCGGCCGTCGCCGACCTGTTCGGCGATCGACGCGATCAGATTGTCCGGGTTCACCTGGTACGGCAGTTCGGTGACCACCAGGGTGGTGGTGCCCTTGTTCTCTTCGATGTCGACGACGCTGCGCATCCGGATGCTGCCGCGGCCGGTGGTGTACGCGTCCCGGATGCCCTGACTGCCCACGATCAGGCCGGCGGTCGGGAAATCCGGTCCCTTGATGGCCGCCATGCAGGCCTCGAGGGTAGCCTCGTCGTCGGCCTCCGGATTCTCCAGCAGCCAGACCACGGCCTCGGCCACCTCGCGCAGATTGTGCGGCGGGATGTTGGTGGCCATACCGACGGCGATACCGCCGGAGCCGTTGATCAGCAGGTTGGGCACCCGCGACGGAAGCACGGTGGGCTCCTCGGTCTTGCCGTCGTAGTTGGGGATGAAGTCGACGGTCTCCTCGGTGATGTCGCGCAGCATCTCCATCGCCAGCGGGGTGAGCCGGGCCTCGGTGTAACGCATGGCGGCCGCGCCGTCGTTGCCGCGGGAACCGAAGTTGCCCTGGCCGTCGATCATCGGATAGCGCATCGACCACGGCTGGGCCAGACGGACCAGGGCGTCGTAGATCGAGCTGTCGCCGTGCGGGTGGTAGTTACCCATGGTCTCCGAGACCGGGCGAGCGGACTTGACGTAGGCCCGGTCCGGGCGGAAGCCGGCGTCGAACGATGCGTAGAGCAGACGCCGGTGCACCGGCTTGAGGCCGTCCCGCACATCCGGCAGGGCGCGACCCACGATCACGCTCATGGCGTAGTCGATGTAGCTGTTCTGCATCTCCTGCCCGAGGTCTACGGGCTCGATGCGGTCACCGGAGCCGTCGTTGTCCGGCAGGTCGGTTTCGTCGCTCATGAATTCTCTTTCTGGTCTCGACCGGGCTCAGTGCGCAGCGCGCTGGCCCGTCGACAGGTGGGATGGCATGGCCGGGAACTGTGCTCGGACTACACGTCCAGGAAGCGGACGTCCTTGGCGTTGCGCGCGATGAAACCGCGGCGGGCGACGACGTCCTCCCCCATCAGGATGGAGAAGAGCTCGTCGGCGGCGGCCGCGTCGTCGAGGGTGACCTGCTTGAGGATGCGCACCTCGGGATCCATAGTGGTCTCCCACAGCTCCTTCGGGTTCATCTCGCCGAGGCCCTTGTAGCGCTGGATGCCGTCGTCGGTGTTGATCTTCTTGCCCGCGGCGCGGCCCGATTCGAGCAGCGCATCGCGTTCCCGGTCGCTGTACGCGAACTCCGGGTCGGCGCCCTTCTGCCATTTGAGCTTGTAGAGCGGCGGCTGCGCGAGGAAGACGTGACCCTGTTCGATCAGCGGCCGCATGAACCGGAAGAGCAGGGTCAGCAGCAGGGTGGCGATGTGCTGGCCGTCGACGTCGGCGTCGGCCATCAGCACGATCTTGTGATAGCGGAGCTTGGTGATGTCGAATTCGTCGTGGATGCCGGTGCCGAAGGCGGTGATGATGGACTGCACTTCGGCGTTCTTCAGAACGCGGTCGATGCGGGCCTTCTCGACGTTGATGATCTTGCCGCGCAGCGGCAGGATCGCCTGGTACATGTTGTCCCGGCCCTGCTTGGCCGAGCCGCCGGCCGAGTCGCCCTCGACCAGGTAGACCTCGCACTTGCTGGGATCGTTGCTGCGGCAGTCGGCGAGCTTGCCGGGCAGGCCGCCCAGGTCGGTGGCGGTCTTGCGGCGGACCAGCTCGCGGGCCTTGCGGGCGGCGATGCGCGCCTGCGCGGAATCGACGGCCTTCTTCACGATCACCTTGGCCTCGGCCGGATTGGCCTCGAACCAGTGACCGAGGTGCTCGTTGCAGGCCTTCTGCACAAAGCTCTTGACCTCGGTGTTGCCCAGTTTGGTCTTGGTCTGTCCCTCGAACTGCGGGTCGGCGACCTTCACCGAGATGACCGCGGCCAGACCCTCGCGGATGTCGTCGCCGGAGAGCTTGCCGTCCTTCTCCTTCACCAGCTTCTTATCCAGCGCGTACTTGTTGACGGTGCTGGTGAGTGCGGCGCGGAAGCCTTCTTCGTGGGTGCCGCCCTCGCCGGTGTTGATGGTGTTGGCAAAGGTGTGGACCGACTCGGAGTAGCCGCTGTTCCACTGCATCGCGATCTCCACCTCGTGCCCGGTGCCCTTGGCACCGAAGCCGATCACGGTGTTGTGAATCGAGGTCTTGGTCCGGTTGAGGTGCTTGATGTAGTCGACCAGACCGTCCGGGTAGTGGTAGGTCCGGGTGCGCACCCGGGCCACCTTCTCGGCCTTGGCGGTCTCGCTCTGGATCTCCTCGGCGGCGTCGCCCTCGGCCTCGGCCTCGGCCGCCGCATCCTCGTCGGTGATGCGGTTGTCGGTGAGCGTGATGGTCAGGCCCTTGTTGAGGAAGGCCATCTCCTGCAGCCGGCGGGCCACGATCTCGGCGTTGAAGTCGACGGTCTCGAAGATGCCCTCATCCGGCCAGAACCGGACGGTGGTGCCGGTGCCGGTGGCGTCGCCGACCTTCTGCAGCTTGGTCGGTTCGGCGTTGTTGTAGGTCTGCTGCCACAGGTGACCGTCGCGTTTGATCTCCAGCTCGACCTTGGTCGAGAGCGCGTTGACCACCGAGATGCCCACACCGTGCAGACCGCCGGACACCGCATAGGAGTCGGAGTCGAACTTACCGCCGGCGTGCAGCTGGGTCATGATCACTTCGACGGCCGGAACACCGGTGGCGTGCATGCCCACCGGCATGCCGCGGCCGTCGTCGACCACTTCCACACCGCCGTCGGCGGTCAGGGTGACGTCCACGCGGCTGGCGTAGCCGGCCATCGCCTCGTCCACCGAGTTGTCGACGACCTCCCAGATCAGGTGGTGCAGACCGCGTTCACCGGTGGAACCGATGTACATGCCGGGACGTTTGCGGACCGCCTCGAGTCCTTCGAGGATGCTGATGGAGTCGGCGTTGTATTCACCGGACTCGGCCTTACGGGGCTTCTTCGACGCTTTGTTGTTGTCGGCCACGGGACGCGTCCGCTCCTTCTCATAGAGAACACTTGCGACCAGTGTACTTCGAACCCGCTCACAAGCGGGGTAAGCCATGCGCTGAATGCCTCACAGGTGGCCGAATCGACACCAAGATAGGTCCCGATATGGCTGTGTCGGCTCTGGCGGCGTATCGCGGCTCTGAGGTCGCTGCCGGATCGGGGCCCGGATGCGGCCCGTCAGCCGTAGGTGTCCCGCGGTCCCCGACCGCTCACGTGACGCGGCCCGAACCGCCACGACGGTGCCTTGGGTCCGACGATGCGCATCGACACCACCACCCCGTCGCCGACGGCGGCGGCGATCTTCGCCAGGATCTGGGCCTGCATGTAGCGCAGCTGCGTGGCCCACGCGGTGGACTCGGCCCGTACGTGCAGCACCCGCTCGTCGAGGGTGGTCGGCTGGGCATGGGCCGCGATGTCGGGGCCGACGATCGACTCCCACATCCCGAACACGGTGCCCTCGGTGATCTTCTCGCCCCAGCCGCGTTCCCGGGCGATGCGGCCGGTCAGCCGCCCGAGGGGCTGCGGGTCGCGGCTGTCCGGGCCCGCGCCCGACCAGCTGCGCCGGGAGCGGTCACCGCGGCGCCGGGTGCTCCTGACCGGGCCGTTGCGGCCCATGCCGACGGGTTTGCCCGCGGCCTTGGCCGCCGCCCGCGCCTCCTCGAGCGCTTTGCGCGCCATCTCGTAGCCGGTGACCGCAGGCTGGTCGCCGTCCGCCTGATCAGTCATCGGCCGGTTCCTCCTCCGGTGGTGCGGAATCTCCAGCGACCTGCTCTCCAGCGACCTGCTCTTCTGGGGCCTGAGCTTCTGGGGCCTGGTCGCCGGCGAGGCTGTCGCCGATGATCTGTGAACTGCGGACTCCATCATGCTCGTGGGTACCGACAGCGATCCGGCGGCCGCCCAGTCCGGCCGGTAGATCGTCGACGACGGCCGCGGTGATCAGCAGCTGTTCCGCACCGCCGGTCGCCTCGGCCAGCTTCTCCCGGCGCGCGGCATCGAGTTCGGCGAAGACGTCGTCGAGCATGATCACCGGTTCCACACCGTCGGCGCGCAGCAGATCCACACACGCCAGCCGCAGCGACAGTGCCAGCGACCACGACTCCCCGTGGCTGGCGAAGCCCTTCGCGGGCTCGCTGCCCAGGTTCAGCTGCAGGTCGTCGCGGTGCGGTCCCACCAGGCACAGACCGCGGTCGATCTCCTTGGTCCGCATCTGCGCGAGCCGCTCGGCGAGGATCTCGCGGATCACCGGAATCTGATCGTCTCCGCCGGGAGAGGCGTCGACGTCCGGTCCGGCCGCCGAACGGTAGCCGATCCCGGCCGCTCGCGAATGCGGGGCGATCGACGCGTACACCCGGCCGACGAGCGGTTCGAGCTCCCGGACCACGGCCAGACGTGCAGCGGTGACCTCGGCCCCGAATTGTGCGAGCTGCTCATCCCAGACGTCGAGGGTGGCGATCACCGAGTCGGCCTCGGACCGGCTGCGGCGCATCGCCGCACCGGCGGTTTTCAGCAGTGCCGAACGCTGCCTCAGCACCCGCTCGTAGTCGGCGCGGGCGCCGGCGGCGACCGGCCGCAACTGCACCACCAGTTCGTCGAGGAAGCGCCGGCGTTCCCCCGGATCTCCGCGCACCAGCGCCAGATCCTCCGGTGCGAACAGCACGGTGCGGAGCACGCCGAGGATCTCCCGCGGCCGGCGCACCGGTGCGGTGTTGATCGTGGCCTTGTTGGCGCCGTGCGCCGCGATGGTCAGTTCCACCGACAGTTCGCGGCCGTCGTTCTGCACGGTGGCGCCGACGGTGGCCGCGGTGGCGCCGGTGCGGACCAGCGGCGCATCGGCGGCCACCCGATGCGAGCGGAGCGTAGCCAGGTAGTACAGCGATTCGAGCAGGTTGGTCTTGCCGAATCCGTTGCGCCCCACGAAGATCGTGGTCTCCGGATGCAGCTCCAGATCCACTCGGGGCCACGAGCGGAAATCTCGTAACGCCAATGCGCGGACGAACATCGAACCTCTACTCCACTACCGGCGGCCGTTTCTGCGGCGGCCGCCGGTTCGCCGTGTCACCGTCGTGCCGACGGGATTCAGCCCGGCAGCCGCACCGGCATCAGCAGGTAACTGAACTGGCTGGCCGGGGCCAGATAGGCGCCGGAAGCATCGGCGGCGGGTTCACCGTCGCCGGCCGGACGCAGCACCGCCGGCCGGATGGCCGCACGCCGCTCGCCGGACGGATCCGGTTCGGGATTGGTGAAGCCGAACTCGACCACCTCGGTGCCGATCGCCGCCAGACCGTCGAGCAGATAAGTCGGGTTGAAGGCGATGATGATCGGTTCACCGTAGAACCGCAC
>NZ_JBJURU010000019.1:9440-11879 GCF_046098115.1 Gordonia sp. VNK21
AGCTGCTCATCCCAGACGTCGAGGGTGGCGATCACCGAGTCGGCCTCGGACCGGCTGCGGCGCATCGCCGCACCGGCGGTTTTCAGCAGTGCCGACCGCTGCCTCAGCACCCGCTCGTAGTCGGCGCGGGCGCCGGCGGCGACCGGCCGCAACTGCACCACCAGTTCGTCGAGGAAGCGCCGGCGTTCCCCCGGATCTCCGCGCACCAGCGCCAGATCCTCCGGTGCGAACAGCACGGTGCGGAGCACGCCGAGGATCTCCCGCGGCCGGCGCACCGGTGCGGTGTTGATCGTGGCCTTGTTGGCGCCGTGCGCCGCGATGGTCAGTTCCACCGACAGTTCGCGGCCGTCGTTCTGCACGGTGGCGCCGACGGTGGCCGCGGTGGCGCCGGTGCGGACCAGCGGCGCATCGGCGGCCACCCGATGCGAGCGGAGCGTAGCCAGGTAGTACAGCGATTCGAGCAGGTTGGTCTTGCCGAATCCGTTGCGCCCCACGAAGATCGTGGTCTCCGGATGCAGCTCCAGATCCACTCGGGGCCACGAGCGGAAATCTCGTAACGCCAATGCGCGGACGAACATCGAACCTCTACTCCACTACCGGCGGCCGTTTCTGCGGCGGCCGCCGGTTCGCCGTGTCACCGTCGTGCCGACGGGATTCAGCCCGGCAGCCGCACCGGCATCAGCAGGTAACTGAACTGGCTGGCCGGGGCCAGATAGGCGCCGGAAGCATCGGCGGCGGGTTCACCGTCGCCGGCCGGACGCAGCACCGCCGGCCGGATGGCCGCACGCCGCTCGCCGGACGGATCCGGTTCGGGATTGGTGAAGCCGAACTCGACCACCTCGGTGCCGATCGCCGCCAGACCGTCGAGCAGATAAGTCGGGTTGAAGGCGATGATGATCGGTTCACCGTAGAACCGCACCGGCAGTTCTTCCTCGGCCTTGCCGGCCTCGTCGCCACCGGCGGTGAGCAGCACCGAATCCTCGGAGAAGTCCATCCGGATCTGCGCACCGCGCTCGGCGACCAGCGCCACACGCTTGATGGCCTCGATCAGGGCGGCGGACTCGATCGCGGCCACCGAGGTGTGACTGGCCGGGAACAGCTGCCGGAACTTGGGGAACTCGGCGTCGAGCAGCCGGGTGGTGGTCTTCTTGGTGTCGGTGGAGATGCCCAGGATGCCGTCGGCACCGATCGAATGCCCGCCGCCGAAGGCCAGTTCGACGACGCCGGCGTGATCGGAGCCCGCCGACTTGGCGGCCTCGGACAGGGTCTTGGCGGGGACCAGTGCGGCGCCGGTGGCGCTCGGATCGGCGGGCGCCCACTGGAGTTCGCGGACCGCCAGCCGGAACCGGTCGGTGGCCGCGAGCACCACCTTGTCGCCCTCGATCTCCACCCGGACACCGGTCAGCATCGGCAGGGTGTCGTCCTTGCCGGCGGCGACGGCGACCTGGGAGACGGCTTCGGCGAACAGATCACCGGGCAGGGTGCCGGTGGATTCGGGGACCTCGGGCAGGTCCGGATAGTCCTCGACGGGCATGGTCGGCAGCGAGAACTTGGAGCTGCCGCAGGCGATCGCGACGCGGGAGCCGTCGATGCTCACATCGACGGGCTTGGCCGGCAGGGCACGGGTGATGTCGGCGAGCAGGCGACCGGAGACCAGGACCTTGCCGGGTTCGAGGACCTCGGCAGAGAGGGCGTCGGATGCGGAGACCTCGTAGTCGAAGCCTGCGACCTGCAGGCCGGTGTCCCCGGCGGTGAGCACCACGCAGCCGAGCACCGGGACCGGAGGACGGGACGGCAGGCTGCGAGCGACCCAGGCGACGGCGTCGGCGAACTCGTCGCGCACGACACGAAACTTCATCTGCAGTGGTTGCCCTTCTCGTGGTGCCGGGACGGATCGATCGGTGCGCAGACGGCAACGAAGCGCACGAGGTCCCGGCGATCTGGTTGTTCGCCGAATCCCACTGTAGAGCGCTCGGCGGCCGACGTCGCCAGTTGGGGCGACTCCGATCGGGCCGCAGGCGGCTCCCGGGCGGTCCTGCGCCGGCGGGACCGCCTGTGCATCCACACGGTGACTATTAGAAGAGATATCTCAAAGAGAAATTCTTAGTAGTAATAAGTCCTGTGGGTTCTGTGGGAAACCCGCATCGGCACTGGTTCAGCGGTGTGTCGGTGTGTGGACGGCCGGTGGACGCCACCAGTGGACTTCTAGCCGTCGCTGTGGACGCCGGTTTCCGTCCACTGTGTCTCCACCGCGCGTCCACAGTCGCAGGCCGAGTTGTCACCAATCTTGTCCACAGCTGTCGGGCATCTGCTCACCTGGGCTTTCGGATGCGCTCGGGTGACGGAGAAGGCCGCGGCCGACCGGTCCGGCCCGCGCCGGCGAGAACCACACGAAGTCTCGGGTGAGGGTTGAGAGTCAGCCGCGGGCGCGCTGTTTGA
>NZ_JBJURU010000019.1:11889-29369 GCF_046098115.1 Gordonia sp. VNK21
CGCCGTCGAGGTTCTCGGGGACCTCGGGCAGGTCCGGATAGTCCTCGACGGGCATGGTCGGCAGCGAGAACTTGGAGCTGCCGCAGGCGATCGCGACGCGGGAGCCGTCGATGCTCACATCGACGGGCTTGGCCGGCAGGGCACGGGTGATGTCGGCGAGCAGGCGACCGGAGACCAGGACCTTGCCGGGTTCGAGGACCTCGGCAGAGAGGGCTTCGGATGCGGAGACCTCGTAGTCGAAGCCTGCGACCTGCAGGCCGGTGTCCCCGGCGGTGAGCACCACGCAGCCGAGCACCGGGACCGGAGGACGGGACGGCAGGCTGCGAGCGACCCAGGCGACGGCGTCGGCGAACTCGTCGCGCACGACACGAAACTTCATCTGCAGTGGTTGCCCTTCTCGTGGTGCCGGGACGGATCGATCGGTGCGCAGACGGCAACGAAGCGCACGAGGTCCCGGCGATCTGGTTGTTCGCCGAATCCCACTGTAGAGCGCTCGGCGGCCGACGTCGCCAGTTGGGGCGACTCCGATCGGGCCGCAGGCGGCTCCCGGGCGGTCCTGCGCCGGCGGGACCGCCTGTGCATCCACACGGTGACTATTAGAAGAGATATCTCAAAGAGAAATTCTTAGTAGTAATAAGTCCTGTGGGTTCTGTGGGAAACCCGCATCGGCACTGGTTCAGCGGTGTGTCGGTGTGTGGACGGCCGGTGGACGCCACCAGTGGACTTCTAGCCGTCGCTGTGGACGCCGGTTTCCGTCCACTGTGTCTCCACCGCGCGTCCACAGTCGCAGGCCGAGTTGTCACCAATCTTGTCCACAGCTGTCGGGCATCTGCTCACCTGGGCTTTCGGATGCGCTCGGGTGACGGAGAAGGCCGCGGCCGACCGGTCCGGCCCGCGCCGGCGAGAACCACACGAAGTCTCGGGTGAGGGTTGAGAGTCAGCCGCGGGCGCGCTGTTTGATGCGTGCAGTGAGCTGCTGGACGTCGTCGTAGACGGTGGGCTTCTCCGCCATCTCCTTACGGATCTTGCGTTCGGCGTGCATCACGGTGGTGTGGTCGCGGTTGAAGGTCTCGCCGATCCGCGGCAGCGACAGATCGGTGAGTTCGCGGCACAGATACATCGCGATCTGCCGGGCGTACACCAGGTTGTGGACCCGGCCGGGGCCGAGGAGCTCGTCGAGCGAGACGTCGAAGTACTCGGCGATCACGGCCAGAATGCTGGCGGCGGTGATCTCCGGGGTACCGGTGTCGGGGATGAGCTGCTTGAGGACGACCTCGGCCAGCCCCACGTCCAGCGGTGCCCCGTTGAGTGAGGCGAAGGCGGTCACGCGGATCAGCGCGCCTTCGAGTTCACGGATGTTGCGTTCGATCTTGGAGGCGATCAGCTCGAGCACGTTGTCGGGCGCATCGAGGTTGTCCATCTGCGCCTTCTTGCGCAGGATCGCGATCCGGGTCTCCAGGTCGGGCGGCTGCACGTCGGTGATCAGGCCCCACTCGAACCGGGTGCGCAGCCGGTCTTCGAGGGTGGCGAGCATCCGGGGCGGGCGGTCGGAGGAGATCACGATCTGCTTGTTGGCGTTGTGGAGCACGTTGAAGGTGTGGAAGAACTCCTCCTGGATGCCTTCCCGGCCTTCGAGGAACTGGATGTCGTCGACGAGCAGCATGTCGATGTCGCGGTAGCGGCGCTTGAACGCCATCTGCCGGTCGTCGCGCAGGGAGTTGATGAAGTCGTTGGTGAACTCTTCGGTGGAGACGTACTTGACCCGCATCCCCGGATACAGCCGTTGGGCGTAGTGGCCGGCAGCGTGCAGCAGATGCGTCTTGCCCAGGCCCGACTCACCCCAGATGAACAGGGGATTGTAGGCGCGGGCGGGGGCTTCGGCGACGGCGACGGCCGAGGCGTGTGCGAAGCGGTTCGAGGTGCCGATGACGAAGGTGTCGAAGGTGTAGCGCGGATGCAGCGAGGCGGTGCTGTCCGACGGTGCGGCGGTGTCGCGCTGATCGAAGTAGGCGGCCCAGTCGCGGGTGCCGCTGCCGGCACTCGGCGAGCCGGGCACCGCACCCGGGGTGGCCGGCGGCAGCGGGGAATCGGCGCCGACGGCCGGCGGCCGCACCGCATCGGCGTGGTCCGGGATGGGTGCGGACGGCGCCGGGGCGGTGACGACGGGATCGACGGGGGTGTCGACGACCACCGGCTCGGGTGCCGGCGGGGTGGCCGGGGGTTCGGCGATCCGTACCGCGATCTCCACCGGCTGGTTGAGCCGCTGGCTCAGGGCGTCGCCGATGGTGTCGCGCAGTTTGCGCTCGATCTGCTCCTGGACCAGCGCATTCGGCACAGTGAGCAGGGCGAATCCCTCGGTGATGGTGAGCGGGTGGACCAGCGAGAGCCAGGCCTTCTGCTGGGCGGTCAGCGGTTTGACGTCCGGCGACTGATCGGTGTTCAGTTCGTGGACCACCTGGTTCCAGACGTCGCCGAACGAACCGTGACCGTCACTCACGTCGTACCTCTCAATCGTTGTTCTTCCACAGGGCGATGGCGCAGACGCTGCCATGAACTGCGACGACGTGCCACGCTTTCCACAATGTTATCCACACCGGTGGAGAACTCTGTCCGGCGAACGGAGAGATTGCGACCACGGTGATGACTGCGGCCTGTGTGTCAGATGTGACACATGCGATCGGTCGCGAACTGTGGCGGAGCAGAATAGTCCCCGAAGTCGGCTCGTTTGATTTGGACACGCGGGCTGAGTAGTCTCGAACGGTCGCCCGTGTTGTGTGCGCGAGCCCGGCATGCCCGGGTTCGGGACCGGCAACCCACGCCGGAGTGAGCGCGGGCCAGCAGGTAGACAGACCATCAGCAGTACCGAAACAAGGAGTTCCCGATGGCCAAGGGGAAGCGGACTTTCCAGCCGAACAATCGTCGACGTGCCCGCGTGCACGGCTTCCGTCTGCGGATGCGCACCCGCGCCGGCCGTTCGATCGTCGCCAACCGCCGCAGCAAGGGCCGCGCCAAGCTCACCGCCTGAGCGGTCGAGTCCGGTCGGCCCGTTCGGTGTCCGCTGACTCGTCGCGCATCGCGCGCAGTTCCGACTTCGCCCGCACACTCGACAAGGGTGTGCGGGTTTCGGCGCGTGATGTGGTGGTGCATCTCGCTCCGGTTCCGGCCCGCTGGCCGGACCCGAGCGGCATCCGCAGCGATGTGGCGCTGGCCGGCGGACCCTGGCTGGGTCTGATCGTCTCCAAGAAGGTGGGCAACGCCGTCGTGAGGCATGCCACGGCCCGACGGCTGCGGCACAGCTTCGCCCGGCACAAGCATCTCCTGCCCGATCCGGAGACCTACGTGGTGCTCCGGGCCCGTCCGTCGATCACCGCGGCCAGTGCCGGCCAACTCGATGCGCAGCTGCGCAAGGCCTTGTCGAACACACGGATTCAGGCCGCCTTCGGCGAGCGCGGCGCCGCGGCGGCGACCCCGGTCGGGGATGCGCCGTGAGCCTCGGCCGTCGTCTCCACCTCTTCCCGCGCCGTGCGGTGATCTTTCTGGTGGAGCTGTACCGCAGCTGGATCTCCCCGATGCGGATGCCGACCTGCCGATTCGAACCGACCTGCAGCGCCTATGCGATCGAAGCGCTTGACCGGCACGGCTTCCTCTGGGGGTCGGTGCTGTCGGTGTGGCGACTGCTCAAATGCGGACCCTGGCACAAGCCGGGCTACGACCCGGTGCCCGAGACCGGGCCCGCCCAGTGGTTCGGGCGCCAACAGAAGACTTCAATCACAAGCGCCGCAGCGGCCGATGACCCGGCCGGTGCGGCGACGTCAGATAGGGGTAAGTGAGCCGTGCTCAACTTCATCTACTACCCGGTGTCCTGGATCATGTGGGTCTGGCACTGGCTGTTCGACAAGATCACGCCGGACAGCCCCGGCTGGTCGGGCGTCGCCTGGGCGCTCTCGGTGGTCTTCCTGGTCTTCACCCTCCGCGCCATCCTGTACAAGCCCTTCGTCAAGCAGGTCACAACGACGAAGAAGATGCAGGAAATCAACCCGCAGATGCAGGCCATCCGCAAGAAGTACGGCAACGACCGGGTCAAGATGACCGAGGAGATGCAGAAGCTCCAGAAGGAGCACGGCTTCAATCCGCTGCTGGGCTGCCTGCCGATGCTGCTGCAGATTCCGGTGTTCATCGGTCTGTTCCACGTGCTGCGCTCGTTCAACCGGATGGGCGGCGGAACTGCGATGCCCTTCGGGCACCCTGCGCATGCGATGAGCGCGGCCGAGACCCGCTCGACCGGCAACTACGGTTTCAGTCCCGAGCTGGTGGAGAACTTCCTGGACGCGCGCCTGTTCGGGGTGCCGCTCTCGTCGTACATCAGTGAGCCCGTCGATCAGTTCCAGGCCTTCGTCCAGCCCGGTGCCCCCGTCGACTTCGAGCGCTGGCAGATCGTCGCGGTCGCCGTTCCGCTGATGATCCTGTCGTCGTTCGCCACGCACATGAACTCGCGGGCCTCGGTCGCCCGGCAGACCATGGATGCGGCCAACAACCCGCAGACGCGCATCATGAACCGCTTGGCCCTGTGGGTCTTCCCCATCGGCATTCTGGCGACGGGCTTCATCTTCCCCATCGCCATCCTGCTCTACTGGGTGAGCAACAACGCCTGGACCTACGCGCAGCAGCACATCGTCTTCGGCCGGATGGCCAAGGAAGAGGAGATGGCCAAGCTGGTCAAGGAGGAGAAGCAGAAGGCTGCTGCTCCCCGACCGGGTGAGAAGCCGCTGCCGAACAACTTCGATCCCAAGAAGACGATGGACCGCGGCTACGCCGCCCTGGCCGAAGGGCGGACCGGTGATGCCTCGACCGAGTTCCGCAAGGTGCTGCGCTACGGACAGCGCAAGTCCGACTGGCTCTACCGCGGCAGCAACGGCATCGCCCGCGCCGGCTATGAACTGGCCCTGCTCGCCGACCAGACCGAAGCCCGGGCGTCGCTGAGCCACGGCTCGATCGACATCGCCCGCAAGGACGCGGTCAAGCCGGACGCCGAGCTGCCGGCGCTCGAACGGTATCTGTCGATGCGCTTCTGGCAGGGCGAGGGCTGGCTGGAATCCGGAGAGAATGAGCGGGTCTTCGATCTGCTGTCCGGTGACGAATCGATCCTCAAGGCGTACGAGCGTGCGTGGACCGAGGATGCGCAGCGTCCCGCCGAACTCGCCCCGTACCGGCGGGCCAGCCTGCAGCGACTCGTCGCGGTGGCGAACTTCCGGGCCGGCCGCAACGATCAGGCCCGGGCCGCGGCGACCAAGGCGATCGAGGTGCTGACCACCCTGGACGTGGATCCGACCATCGCCCTCCAGCTCGCACAGCTGAAGATCATCGTGGCCGCCCCGGCCCCGGCGGCCGGCCGAACCAAGCGTGCGGCACCGGCCAATCCGGCGGCGGCGCAGGAGGCCCTGGCCCTGCTCACCGATGCCGCGAACGAGGACGGTGCCACGGCGGCGGCCAAGTCGCGGGCCGAGCGGACCGGCGCCTGGACGCAGAAGCTCGAAGCCGCCGGCGGCGGGCGCAACCTCGCCAAGGACGAGGCGGCCGGACTGCAGCAGGACGCGGTGGAGCTGGTGACGGAGCTGCTCGAGAGCCCGGACGCCGTGCACGTGCTGCTCGCCGACGGCGAGGTGCGGGCCGATGTCCCCAAGCGCAAGGCCGCCCCGCAGGAAGCGACCGCCAAGCAGGGCGGAGGCACCACTGCACAGAATCGGACGCAGCAGAACCGCAAGCAGCAGAACCGGGGCCAGCAGAACAAGCCCAAGAAGAAGCGGAAGGGCGGCCGGATCTGATCCGCCACCACTCCCCCGACAGACTTTGACGATGAACAAGTGAGGTATCCCCATGACAGCTGAACCCGACAGCACGGTGGACGAGGACGTGACCACCGACGCGGTGCAGGACGACGCGGGCATCGACGGCGCGACCGGCGACGACGCTGTGACCGACCAGACCGACGACACCGGCACTCCGGCCGAGGGCCAGGACGCCCCGGCCGAGACCGGCGGTCAGGTCGTCGAGGATGAAGACGACGAGGACGACGACGAGGACGATCGCCTGATCGAAGAGGGCGAGATCGCCGGTGACTACCTCGAGCAGTTGCTCGACGTCCTCGACTTCGACGGCGACATCGATCTCGACGTGGACGGTGACCGTGCCGTCGTGAGCATCGACGGCGGCGACGATCTGGACAAGCTGGTCGGCCGGAAGGGCGAGGTGCTCGACGCCCTGCAGGAGCTGACCCGGCTGGCCGTGCAGCAGGCGACCGGAGACCGCAGCCGGCTGATGCTCGACATCGCACGCTGGCGCGCGGACCGTCGCGCCCGGCTCACCACGCTCGGCACCGAGGCGGCGCAGCGCGTCCGGGACAACGGCGGCCGGGAGGAACTCGACCCGATGACCCCGTTCGAGCGCAAGATCGTCCACGACGCGGTAGCGGCGGTCGACGGTGTCTACAGCGAGAGTGAAGGCGCCGAGCCCAAGCGGCGAGTCGTGGTCATCAAGGAGTGAGCTCGCCTGAGAGCTAGCGTGTGAGGAGTCCCGGCTGCGGCCGGGACTCCTTGCGTTTCGGGCTACGAATCACAGACGTGTAGTTCTCGACGATGAACAGTGTTTCACGGGAAACCTGAGCCGTGACGCCACGCGGTTTCACGGGAAACACTGCCCGGGCGTCGTTAGGAGTTCCGGAAGCGACCACGGTCCGCTATGTGGTTTCGCGTGAAACAACGTGTGTCCGGTTCGGGGCGGGTTCGCCTGTGCCGGACTCCGATGGGAAGATGGTGGGTGACTATTCCGGCCGACACGCAGTCGGCTGTGAGTGAGATCGAGAGCGGTCGGGTGGAGACGCTGCGGAGGGTTCCACGTGGAACACTCCCCACTCCCCTGCCGGGTGGACCATCCGCGTTTCACGTGGAACAGCAGAAGGGATCGAGACCAGTGGCCGATGAGGAACAGGAGCGGGAGGCCGCACCGCCCGCGGCCGCCGACGTATTCGGTCGACGGCTGACGCTGGCTCAGGGTTATGTCGACATCCTCAGCGATCAGGGAGTGCTGCGGGGGCTGATCGGTCCACGTGAACCGGCGAGACTGTGGTCGCGCCACGTCCTCAACTGTGCGGTGCTCGGCGAGGCGATCGCCGAGTCGTCAACGGTCATCGACATCGGCAGCGGTGCCGGCTTCCCGGGAATTCCGCTGGCGATCGCTCGGCCCGACCTGACCGTCACCCTGGTGGAACCGTTGCTGCGACGGACGACCTTCCTCGACGAGGTGGTGGACCAGCTGGCGCTGACCAACGTCGCCGTAGTCCGTGGGCGCGCAGAGGAGAAGAGCGTTCGCGACGCGGTGGGGCTCGCGGATGTGGTGACCTCACGTGCGGTGGCTCCCCTCGACCGGTTGGCCACCTGGTCGGCACCTTTGATTCGCGTGGGTGGCCGCCTGGTCGCACTGAAGGGGAGGACCGCGGTGGAGGAGATCGAGCACCATCGGAATGCGGTGGCCCGGCTCGGCGTGGTGGGCCTGCGCGTGACGGAGGTCGGGGTCGGTGTGGTCGATCCGCCGACCACACTGCTCATCGGTGAACGGGTGGCCGCGCGTGGCCGGCGTTGATCCGGCAGCCCGGCCGACGTGCCGGACGAGCAGTGGCGGAGGCGCGGCCGGTGTGCCGATGCGAGGATTGGCGCCGAGGGTGCGTAGGGCGCAGAATGTTGATATCGACCTGAAGGAGTGCCGGGATGGCGAGTGACGATCGTGCAGTTTCACGTGAAACGGCGACCCCAGCCATTGATCACCAGTTCGCAGACACTCCCATCGCCGCGGCAGCAGCGCGTGCCAGTGAGGTGCTGACGCCCGGTGCTGCGGAGCGGTTGCCCCGGCCGCCGCGGCCGCGGGTGATGACCATCGCCAACCAGAAGGGCGGCGTGGGCAAGACGACGACGGCCGTGAACCTGGCCGCGGGTCTCGCGCTGCACGGACTCGGCGTGCTGGTGGTCGACCTCGATCCGCAGGGCAACGCGAGCACCGCGCTGGGGATCGATCATCGTCAGCCCGGCATCGCCTCGGTCTACGAACTACTGCTCGACGACGTCCCGCTGCGCGACGCGATTCAGCGCTCCCCCGCCAACGATCACCTCTACTGCGTCCCGTCGACCCTCGACCTGGCCGGCGCCGAGATCGAGCTCGTCTCGGTGGTCGCCCGGGAGAGTCGGCTGCGCAACGCCCTCGATGCCGAGGTGCTGCGCGAGCTGGGGATCGACTACGTGCTCATCGACTGCCCGCCGTCGCTCGGCCTGCTCACGGTCAATGCGATGGTGGCGGCTCGCGAGGTGCTGATTCCGATTCAGTGTGAGTACTACGCGCTCGAGGGCGTCGGCCAGCTCCTCCGCAATATCGAGATGGTGCAGGCACACCTGAACAAGGAGCTGCACGTCTCCACCATCCTGCTCACCATGTACGACGGCCGTACCAAGCTCGCCGATCAGGTGGCCGCGGAGGTGCGCGGACACTTCGGGGAGATCGTGCTGTCGACGATCATCCCGCGCAGTGTGAAGGTGTCGGAGGCACCCGGCTTCGGTATGACGATCATCGAATACGACCCGGGTTCACGTGGAGCGATGAGCTATCTGGATGCGGCGCGGGAACTCGCGCTGCGCGGTGCGAGTGAAGGGACTGCGGTCAAATGAGTCAGCGCGACAATCAGCGGCGAGGCGGGCTCGGCCGCGGCCTGGCGGCTCTGATCCCGACCAGTCCGACTGACGACCAGCCGGGCGTGAACACCTCGCGGATGGGCTCGGTGGCGGCGGACGTCGTCATCGGCGGTCCGGCCGCAGCGCCTGCCGCACCGGCGGTCGGCACAGATCTGACCGCCCCGACCACCGGCACCACCGGCGCCGAGGGCACCGACTCCCCTGCCGTCGAGAATGCCGATGTGGGTGCGGTCTACCGGGAGATCCCGCCTGACCAGATCGAGCCTAACCCGCAGCAGCCGCGGACCGTTTTCGACGAGGAGGCGCTCGCCGAGCTCGAGCACTCGATCCGTGAGTTCGGGCTGATGCAGCCCATCGTCGTCCGGGAACTGCCGCAGACCAAGCCCGGCGGTGTCCGCTATCAGCTGATCATGGGCGAGCGTCGCTGGCGGGCCAGCACCGAGGTGGGCCTGGAGGCGATCCCGGCGATCGTCCGCGAGACCTCCGACGGTGATCTGCTTCGCGATGCGCTGCTGGAGAACATCCACCGCGCACAGCTCAATCCGCTCGAAGAGGCGGCCGCCTATCAGCAGTTGCTCGACGAGTTCGACGTGACACACGAGGAGCTCGCCAAGCGGTTGGGCCGCTCACGACCGGTGATCACCAACATGATCCGGTTGCTCAAACTGCCGATTCCGGTGCAGCGCCGGGTCGCCGCCGGCGTGCTGTCGGCCGGTCACGCCCGTGCGCTGCTGTCCCTGGAAGCCGGCACCGAGGCACAGGAACAGCTGGCCGCCCGGATCGTCGCCGAGGGTCTGTCCGTCCGGGCGACGGAAGAGGCGGTCACTCTCGCCAACAACGACGGTCCCTCGACCTCACCGGGAACCGCGGCCAAGCGTCGCCCCCCGATGGAGATGCCGGGCCTGCGTGATGTGGCGGATCGGCTCGCGGATCGGCTCGACACCAAGGTGAGTGTCAGTCTGTCCAAGCGGAAGGGCAAGGTGGTGATCGAGTTCGGCTCGGTGGACGACCTGGAACGTATCGTGGACGTGATCGCCGGAAAATAGGGTGATTCGGACATCGGCGACCCCGGCACGGCGGGTGCCGTCCAAAACGTCACAGTGACAGCAGGCCGTCGGCGGCATCGATGAGGGTTTTCGGGAAGGGAGCAGGGTCGCGATGAGCATCTCGGTGTCGCCGCTCGAGCTCGACGGTTTCGACCGGCTCCCCCTGCACAGTCGGCGCTGCGTCTTCTGGGAGGTGGATGCCTCCGCATCCGAGGACGGGCTCGACGTTCTGCTGGCCGGCCCGGCCGAGGGGTACGAGAGCGAATTCGACAAGGAGGCGTGGGTGTCCGGGCTGCTGCTCGAATGGGGCACCTGCTGTCAGCTCGCCGTCGAATCGTCGACCGGCCGTACCGTGGGGTCGGCGTTCTACGCCCCGCCCACCCGCGTGCCGCGGGCCCGGCGCTTCCCCACCGCACCGGTCAGTTCCGACGCGGTGCTCTTGACCACGGTCACCACCGACCCGGGATTCGAGTCGGCGGCGCCACTGCTCTTCGACGCCGTGGTCGCCGACGCCGCCCGGCGCGGTGTCCGGGCTGTGGAGGCGTTCGGCTTCACCGCTTCCGACGAGGCGCTGGCCGGCGATCTGGTCGCACTTCTGCTCGGGGCGGGGGTGGCCGGCAATGTCTGCCGCGGCTGCCTGATCGACACCCAGGTGCTCCTCGACGCGGGCTTCGAGGTGGTGGCCGAGGATCCCTATCTTCCGCGGCTGCGACTCGAACTCGACGAGGGCCTCGGCTGGAAGATGCAGGTCGAGCACGCGCTGCGGAAGCTGGTCGAGCCGCAGTCGGTGGAACTGGCGCCGAGCCGGGTCTGCTGACCGCCCGGTGGGCTGCCGGCGTACCGGGCGGCGTCAGCGCCGCACGGCGGTCAGTCAGTACGAGATCTGTTCTGCGGCAAGCAGATCAGAGAAGGTGTAGGTGCCCGTGGGGCGATCGTTCTCGCCGGCGAGGTAGAGCCGTTTGACGGCCACCAGCACCGCTTCGGCGATGGTGTCCCGATGCTGCGGATCCGAGAGGATCCGGGCATCGTGGGGATTGGTGATGTACCCGGCCTCGAGGACCACGACGGGCATCCGGGTCAGCCGGAGCAGACTCCAGGTGCGCTCATGGGTACGGCAGTCCAGCAGGTGCGTGCGGGCCACCACCTCGCGCTGGATGTAGCCGGCCAGATTCCGGCCGATCGTCGAGTACGAGCCGTGCGCCGAACCGTAGTAGAAGGTCGCGGCGCCGTTGGCCCGCTCGTTCGGATAGTGCGCCAGACGCAGCGAGACCATCAGGTCCGCGCCCACCATGTTGGCCACCCGGGCACGTTCATCGTCGGACGGCGCCGACTGCCGGTCGTGGGAGAGGAAGGTCTCCATCCCGGCGGCCGACATGCGGCCTTCGAGGCGGGCCGCGAGATCCCACATGAGGGCGTTCTCTTCGGGAGTGGCGTCGTCACTGCCCGGATCGATCAGGATCCGCTTGCCGGTCAGGCGCGGTCCGGACTGCCGCACGGCCTCCTCCTCGCGGATGGCGTGCGGCGAACCACCGGTCACCCGGGAACCGAGCCGGTCGAGGGATTTGAGGGTCTCCGGACCGCAGATGCCGTCGGCGGACAGGCCGTACTCGCCCTGATAGAGCAGGACGGCGCTGTGCGTGGTCTCGCCGAAGGTGCCGTCGACGAGCCCGTGGTAGAAGCCGAGGTTCTGCAGGCGGGACTGCAGGGTTGCCACGTCGTCGCCGGTCATCGGGGCGGACAGCCGGTAGAGCAGCACCCGGCTGCCGAGTCGGTAGGAGGCCTCCCGGAGTGCGGTGTAGGTGGCGTGGCCGACGATGCCGTCGGCGATCAGGCCGCGCTCCTGCTGAAAGGCGCGGATCGCCCGGTCGCAGTCCGCATCGAAGACGGCCTCGTGGTGGGCGACGCCGTCACGGCTGAGCGCCGCGGCATTGGGCACCGGCGCGTTGGCGGCCGAGGAGCCCGTCGTACGAACCGGGTCGGAGAGCAGCCCACGTGCGGAGAGGATGGCCCGGATCTCGGCGACTCCCGATCCCCGATCGCCCAGACGCAACGTCGGCATTCTCCACCCCACTCTCTCCGTCTCGCATCTGTTCGCGCACCCCGACGGCGGCGCGAAGACCGGATGGTCCCATTCTCTCAGGTATTCGCCGCCGCCGACAAACTTGGGTGAACGTTGTCCGGATTGATACCGGCACCGCGACCCGGATCACACCGGGCTGCGGTGCCGGCGGCGGGATCAGTCCAGGACCGACGACAGGTCGCGCAGCAGCGCCGACTTGGACTTGGCGCCCTGAATCGTCTTGGTGGGCTTGCCGTTCTCGAAGAGCATCATCGTCGGGATGGACATGATCTTGAACTCCCGGGCGAGGTTGGGGTTCGCGTCCACGTCCACCTTGGCGACGGTCAGCTTCTCGGCGTTGTCGCGGGCGATCTCGTCGAGCACCGGGGCGACCATCTTGCACGGACCGCACCAGGTGGCCCAGAAGTCGACGAGCACCGGCTTGTCGGAGGTGAGGACGTCGGTGGCGAAGCTGTCGTCGGTGACGGCAACGGTGTTCTCTGCCATGGGATTCTCCTTTATCGGGTGGATTGTCAGTGATCGGCGGCCAGCCAGCGTTCCGCGTCGATCGCGGCGCTGCAGCCGCTGCCGGCGGCGGTGATCGCCTGCTGGTAGGTGTGGTCGACGAGGTCGCCGCAGGCGAAGACGCCGGGCACGGAGGTCTGCGTGCTGCGGCCCTGCACCTTCACGTAGCCCTCGTCGTCGAGGTCGACCTGACCGCGGACGAGCTGGCTGCGCGGATCGTGCCCGATCGCGACGAACATGCCCGTCGCCGCCAGGGAGCTGACCTCACCGGTGCGGGTGTCGGTGATCTCGAGTTCGGAGACGCCCTGCTCTCCCTTGACCGCGGACACGGTGGCGTTGGTCAGGAAGGTGATCTTCTCGTTGTTGCGGGCGCGGTCGAGCATGATCTTCGAGGCGCGGAATTCGTCGCGCCGGTGGATCAGGGTGACGTTGCGCGCGAACTTGGTGAGGAAGGTGGCCTCCTCCATCGCCGAGTCGCCGCCGCCGATCACGGCGATGTCCTGCTCTTTGAAGAAGAAGCCGTCGCAGGTGGCACAGGCGGAGACGCCGCGGCCGAGGAGCTCCTGCTCACCGGGCACGCCCAGGTAGCGGGCGGCGGCGCCCATCGCCAGAATGATCGCCCGGGCGCGGAAGACCTCGCCGCCCACCTCGACCTCTTTGATCTCGCCGCCGAGACGGATGGCGTCGACCTCTTCGGTGCGCAGGTCGGCGCCGAAGCGCAGTGCCTGCTCGCGCATCTCGTCCATCAGCTCGGGGCCCTGGATGCCGTTGCGGAAGCCCGGGAAGTTCTCCACCTCGGTGGTGGTCATGAGCGCGCCGCCGAAGGAGATTCCCTCGAAGACCAGCGGGGACAGTTCGGCGCGGGCCGCGTAGACGGCGGCGGTGTATCCGGCGGGTCCGGAGCCCACGATGATCACGTCGTGGATGGTCTCGTCGGTCTCGCTCATCAATCCTCTTCTCCTGGGCCGGCCACGCGGCGTCTGCAGCCGGCGGTGACGCCGCCGGTTCCGTGAGTGTCAACACCAGCCTAAGTGCTGGTGTTCCCGGCACGGGTGCGGGAGCCGTGACGATGGTCACGAGCCGGTGTTCAGGGCGCGCCGAGCCCGCCGAGCAGATCGTCGATCCGCCGGGTCACCGCGTCCGGCATCTCGGCGGGTGCCGGTGTGGGCCGGCTCGCGCCGAGCTCGATCCGGGTCGCGTCGAGCGCGGCGAGGACGCGGCGCCCGGCCGGATCGGCCGGCAGCTGGTCGGTGATGTGTGCGGTGAGTTCCGGTCCGAGGGCGCCCGCGTAGTAGTCGGCGAGCAGCTCGATGCTGAAGGGCGGCTCGGGCAGCCCGGCGGAGCCGGACGCCGGCGAGGCCTTCGTCATGGGTACTCCAGGGACTCGGATGCGGCTGCAGAGGGACGAGGTCAACCATACGCAGCGCCGCCGGGCACCGGAGCGCTTCGCCGCAGCCGGGCCGCACCGGTGATGCGCGCCACGGTGCCTTAACCTGGAGTTCTCGGCGTGCGACGAGAACCACGCGATCAGACGAGGGGGAGCCGATGTCCGACGACGACGACACGCCACTGCACCGCTGGCGCGCGGCCCGGCCGATCGGGCGGGGCCTGGCGCGCGGGGAGCTGCAGCTGACCCGGACGCATGTGGTCTTCGAACCCAAGGGTTTCGCCAAGCGCGTGCAGGGCACCCGGTTCGCGGTGGCGTTGCGGCACATCGCAGCGGTGGGCACGGTCCCCGGCAGCGGCGGGGTGTTCAGCGGCGGCAAGGCCGACCGGCTGTGCATCACGCTCTCGGACGGCTCGCCCTGGGAGTTCGTCGTCGGCGGGGTGGACGAGGTGCGCGCGGAGATCGCCGCAGCCCTGGGCTGAGCACCTACTCCGCGGTGTTGATCACCCGCTGGTAGGCACCGATCAGCATCTCGGTGGCGACGTCGTGAATGGCGGCCGGGGTGAACAGGTCCGGTCCGGCGTCGGCGCTGATCGGATGGGTGGTGGCCATCTGCCAGTCCACCAGCAGCTGGGTGAAGGCTCCGACGAAGCCGATGGCGGCGAGCCGGGATCGGGGATCGGCGGCGTCCTCGCCGGAGGTGAAGCCGAGGATCAGGTCGGCCCAGTCGTGGATCGCACCGATCCGCAGGGCTTCGAGTTCCTGACTGATGCCCACCACCTCGATGAGGATGATGCGGGCCACCCGCCGGTCCTGCGTCAGCGCGTCGACGAAGGCGCCGAGCACCAGCCGGGCGAGCGGTGCGACGGAGTCGGTGGGGACGCCGGTCGACGGGAGACCGGCCGCCGAGAGGTAGGCGGCCGCACTGTCGAGGGTGGTCGAACGCAGCCGCTCCACGCAGTGCCGGTACACCTCGCCCAGCAGTGCTTCCCGGTCGGCGAAGGATTCGTAGAAGTAGCGCTGGGTCAGGCCGGCCTCGTCGCAGATCCGTTTCACCGACACGCTCGGATAGCCGATCGTTCCGAAGAGTTCGAGACCAGCGCCGATCAGTGCGGTGCGCCGCTGATGGCGACGCTCCTCGGCGCTCATGCCCCCGTACACCCGTTGCCTGCGCTCAGCCATCGCTGTTCATCGTACGATGAACAGCCCCGCGGGGACTTGCCACCGTTATCTGACACGCAGTAGTGTCAGATAAGTCGGCCGCACGATCCGGGAGAACACCATGCTCGACTTCCTGCCCGAGGCGATGCGCGAACCCACCGTGATCGCCATCCCCTTCTTCGTGGTGATGCTCGGGCTGGAGCTGTTCGCCGCAGCCCGGCTCGAGCACGACGAGGAGTCCGGCGGCCGTCCGGCGCGCGGCGCGTATCAGGCCGGTGATGCGCGGGCCTCGCTGCTCATGGGCCTGATCTCGATCGGCACCTCGGCGCTCTCCAAGTTCCTCACCCTCTTCGTGTACGTGGCGCTGTTCAGCTATGTGGCGCCGTGGCAGTTGCCGGCGAGCGCCTGGTACACGTGGGTGATCGGCTTCGTCGCGCTGGATCTGCAGTTCTACTTCTCGCATCGGGTCTCGCATAGGGTGCGGCTGGTCTGGGCCACGCACCAGGCGCACCACTCGAGCGAGTACTACAACTTCGCCACCGCGCTGCGCCAGAAGTGGAACAACTCGATGGCGATGATCATGTTCGCGCCGCTCGCCGCGCTCGGCGTGCCGCCGGCGGTGATCTTCGCCTGCTATTCGCTCAACCTGGTCTACCAGTTCTGGGTGCATACCGAGCACATCGGAAAGTTGTGGCGCCCAGTGGAATTCGTGATGAACACACCCTCGCATCATCGGGTGCATCACGGCAGCGATCCGGAGTATCTGGATCGCAACTACGGCGGGGTGTTCATCGTCTGGGACCGGATCTTCGGTAGCTGGACGCCCGAGACCCACCGTCCCACCTACGGTCTCACCACCCCGGTGCAGACCACCAACATCTGGAAGCTGCAGACGCACGAGTACGCGAACCTGGCCCGTGACGTCCGCGCCGCCGACCGCTGGCGCGACAAGCTCGGCTACACCTTCGGCCCGCCCGGATGGGCGCCCACCGCCGAAAAGGCCTCTGCGGCACCGGTCGCCGCCGATTCGAGCCCAGCGGCGTAGCCGCCCGGTGGTGTCACAGCGGCGTAGCCGCCCGGTGGTGTCACAGCGGCGTAGCCGCCCGGTGGTGTCACAGCGGCGTAGCCGCCCGGTGGTGTCACAGCGGCGTAGCCGCCCGGTGATGCTGCCGCGGCGTAGGGGACGCTACGGACCGGTGAAGCTGACCTTCTCGATCGTCGCCTGGTAGCCGCCGCCGTTCTCGTCGGTCGGTCCCAGCTCGGTGATCCACAGCAGCAGGTAGCGGGTCTTGGCACCGCCGTCGTCGACGGCGATCGTCCGATTCTCGGCGGTGATCGTGCCCCCGCCGACGACCTGCGTTCGATTCAGCACGGGGGTCGCACGTCCGGCGGTGCGCAGCTCGATCGTCATGCCGGGGGTGGGCGTCTGCACGGTCACCCGGCTGATGGTGGTGCCCGGGGCGAAGGTGAACATCAGACCCAGACCGTCCTTGAGGCCGCCGAACCGTCCCGTGCCGCGATAGGTGGAGGTCGACCACGGCGGGGCCGCACCGGTCAGGACGTTCTCGGCGTTCTCCGCCGCCGTCACGTCCGCCTCGTCGAGCGGATCGAAGACCGTCACCCCCTCGGCCACCACGGGTGCGGGTTTGTGCACGGTAGTGCTCTGACTGGTGCTCTCCCCCGGCACGATCGAATCGATGTCGACGTCGTCGCTGGTGCCGAAGGCGTTGGTGAGCCAGATGACCACCGCGATCACCAGGAACACCACGAACAGGCCGATACCCACCAGCAGTGCGCCGTTGCGCCGTCCCGACTCGCCCTCGCCGAGCAGCCGTTCCCGGCGGCTGCGGCTGAGCGGGGCCACCGACACCGGCGGGGTGTCGCCGGCCACCCGCGGAATCAGATCGGTCGCCAGGTCGACGACGGTGGCTTGATCGAGTACATGCTGCACCGTGCCGGCCGAGCTGATGCCCCGGTCCCCGGCCAGTGCCCGGGCGGCCACGGCGGAGATCTCGAAGCCGATCGACGGCTTCACCGCACGCGGTTCCACCGGCTGATCCGGATGCGCGGGATCCGGATCGGGGGCCGGCAGTCCGGCCGGCGCCTGATCGGTGTCGGCGGAGGTGACCACCCGGTGGCCGGTCTCCTCGTCGAGCGGCCAGCGGCCGAGCAGCAGCGCGTAGAGGACGGCCGCCAGACCGCGCACATCGGAGGTCCGGTCGTCGCCCTCGAAGACCGCCGGGAAGGCCAGCACCGCGTCGCCGTTGAGACTGATGCGGATGCGGTCCGGATGGTCGATCGAGAGTGCGGTGCCGGCCCGATGCGCAGCCTCGGCACCGGCGGCCAGGGTGCGCACCGCCCGGGCGGCGCCGGTCGCCGACGGATCGCTGCGGGCCACCTCGGACAGCGGTGCACCGGGCACCCAGGAGGTGACGATGATGCCGCCGGAGGCCCCGCGGACCACATCGAGGATCCGGGCCACTCCGGCCGTGCGCAGCTGGCCCAGCCGGCGGGTGCGCATCAGGATCTTCTGCGACCGCGTCTGCGCCGACTCCGGATCGTCCGGGTGG
>NZ_JBJURU010000019.1:29379-49197 GCF_046098115.1 Gordonia sp. VNK21
CCGCTAGGACTTGTACGCGTTGTAGAAGTTTGGGCCACGGACCCGCGGCCACGACTTGTTGTAGCACGTCTAGTAGTGGGACCACGACATGAAGCACTACGGGCCGCTCTAGTGGCGGTTAGGCGACCGCTACTCGCTAGGCTTCGACGACCACGAGCCGCACCCGTGGTGGTAGCCGCACCACCAGGTCCGGCGCTAGGACGACGGGATGGAGTTCGCCCGGCCACAGGCCGACGCCGAGTTCACCCCCTAGCTGCTGGCCGACGCGGCGAAGCCGTTGTACCGGCAGCGCTAGTAGCCGATGCAGGACCACGACGTCCACCCGTACCACTAGTGGATGGCCTAGCGGCGGAGGCGGTGGCTGAGCCCGTAGCGGCAGATGCGGTGGTCGACCGTTGACGACGTCGACGGGATGCCGCACGAGCCACACTGGTAGGACTGGCGCTAGTACGGCTCCGACAGCGCGTTGCGGCGGCGGCTGCTGTGGGGGCGGCACCAGCTGCTGTACAGTGACCGGTGGGCCGAGTGGTACTAGCGCGACCACGGCCGGCACCGCATGTACTGGAAGAAGCCTGGGCGCTAGCCGTACCGCCACAAGTTGAAGCCCTTGAAGCCGCTCGTGCTGCGGAGTGTCGAGCCGAGCCATGACCGGACCCCACGCAAGTGCGACTAGGGCATACGCTACTGGGACCACGTCGACGCGCAGAAGATGCGCGCGCTCCTGCGCACCTGCGGGTGCGACTACCACCAGCCGTAGTGGCGGCAGTTCCACCGGCGCAGGATAGACCCGGGCCACGAGAAGCTGCTAGGCCTAGACCACCACGCGACCGACCGCGAGCGCTTGCGCAGATAGTGGCCGACGATCGCGCCGACCAGGTAGCCCAGGCCGTTCGCGAGCGCCAGCCAGCGCACCACCAGATCCGGATCGTCGAAGAGCACCGGGCCCAGATAGGACGCGGCCACCTTGACGGCGGTGATGCCGACCACCATCAGCGTGGGCGTCCACGCGTCCTCGCGCGCGTAGAAGACGCGCAGCTGCACCAGGGTCATCGCATACGGGATCAGCGTGAACGCACCCCAGGCCAGTACCGAGCCGAGCTGTGAGGCGTCGTGCTCGCCGAAGTTCCCGAAGTTGAACACCGCCATGCCGATCGCGGGTCCGAAGAAGGTCATGTACGCCACGGCCGGCACCAGCGCGATCATGGTGAGCCGGGTGGCCAGTGACATGTCGTCGACCACGGCGGGGGTGTCGTCGGCGGCGGCGTTGCGCGACAGCCTCGGCATGATCGCGGTCAGGATGGTCACACCGAGCACGCCGTAGGGCAGCTGCAGCAGTTGCCAGCTGGTGGCGTAGACGGCGATGCCCGAGTCGGTGGCGGAGGCGGCGATCCGGTAGGTGATCACCATGCCCACCTGCAGCACCAGGACGTAGCCGATGATCGCGACGGCCATGTTGCCGAAGCGGCGCAGCCGGTCGTCGATCCCCCACTTGAGCCGCAGCCGGACACCGGCCCGCTTGAGGTAGGGCAGCAGGATCGCGGCCTGGACCACCACGCCGATGGTGGTGCCCACGCCGAGCACCAGCAGCTTCGGATCGCTCATCGCCAGCGGATTGGCGGTGATCTCGCCGGGCATCACGAAGTACAGCACCAGGGTGATGATCTGCACGATGTTGTTCAGCACCGGCGCCCAGGCACCGGGTTTGAAGATGTTGCGCATGTTCAGGATCGCCATGAACAGCGCGGACAGCCCGTAGAACAGGATCTCCGGGAGCAGCAGATACGCCAGTGCGGTGGCCAGATCCCGGTCCACATGGCCGTCGCCGACGTTCATCGCGGTCAGCACCGGTGCGGCGACCAGCGCGGCGACCGTCGCCAGGGTCAGCACCAGCAGGGCGAGGGTGAAGATGCGGTTGATGAAGTCGGCGCCGCCGTCGTCGTCCTCGGCTTCGGCGCGGGCGAGGACCGGGATGACGATGGCGGTCAGCACCGCACCGAGGACCACCTCGGCGATCATGTTGGGCAGCACGTAGGCGGCCTGGAAGGCCGACGAGACCGCGCCGCCGAGCATGGCCAGCACCAGCACCGTGCGGATGAAGCCGGTGATGCGGCTGACCAGGGTGGCGATGGCGATGGATCCGCCGGTGCGCATCACCGAGGCGTCGGAGGTCTTGCCGGCCGATGCCGCGGCGTTGTCCTCGAGCAGTTCGGTCTCGGCCATCATGTGCGGGGCGCCGCGCGCAGGCGCGCCGGGCCCCTCATGACGTCCGGGCTGCGGTTCGTACCGGACCGGATGCGCGCGGGCGGGGCCGGGACGGCCCGGTCCCTGGGGGCGCTCGTGACGTGAATTCATGAGTTCTCCCGATCGTCGTCGGATCCGCTCGAAGCCGGGCCGTCGGCACCGGGTGCGTCCGTTCCGGGTGCGTCCGCATCCCGGGCGGACGGTTCCGGCGAGGGACGGCCGACGCCCGCGTCCTCATCCCGGAGCTGTTCTTCGCGCACCACCTCGAGCCGTTGCTCGTACGGGGCCGAGGCCGCCAGCAGATCGGCCTCGTCGGGTTCGGGCCGGTCCTCGTCGGCCGGATCGGGTTCACCGCGGAAGCGGTGCCACAGCCGGCGCGCGGTCAGCAGCACCAGCACGATGCCGGCGGCGATGGTGATCCAGAACAGCGCCTTGCCGTAGGCGTTGGAGTACACCGACAGCTCGATCGGCTCACTGAGGGTCACGCCGGTGGAGGTGACCAGACTGATCCGTACCGTGGCCCGCTCCGAGCTGGAGGCGTGGGTGGGCAGCTGCAGCTGGCGGGTGCCCTTGGGCGGGATCTCCACCACCCCCACGTCGCCCACTTCGAGGGCTTCGGGGGCGGTCACGTTGAGCCGGACCCGGACGGGCAGCGCCAGATCGTTGCGCACCACCAGCAGCAGCGGACTGCGTTCGGAGGCCAGGGTGTAGCGGCCGCCCGGATCGAGGATGCCGACGGCGGTGCGCATCTTGTCCAGGGTTGCGGTGACGGTGTCGAGCCGCAGCGAGCGCTGCGCACGCGCCCTGTCCAGGTCGATGCCCTCCGGGGTGCTCACCGCCCGCAGCACGTCCTGGCGCAGCGGCGTCAGGTAGGTCTCGGGACTGGTCACCCCGTCCGGTTCGTCGACCAGAGAGGTCTGCAGCTGCCAGGACAGTTCGAGGTTCGAGCGGGCCCGGCCGGCCTGCTCGGAGGAGACGGGGAAGCCCTGCGCCATCAGTGGTTCCACATCGCCGGGGGTGGTCAGGGCGGCCGGCCGGGAGGCGTGACCGAGATCCTCGATCAGGGTGGTCAGCGGCAGTTCCCGGGCCACCCCGGAGGCGATCATCAGGCTCGCGGTGTCCAGGAGCGCCTGGGCGTCGGCCACGGTGGGCGACCAGTAGGTCGGCGGCATCAGCAGCGCGCTGCGCCCGGTCACCGGACCGGCGGTCGCCGCGTCGTCGTCGGCCACCTGCGAGCCGGTCGAGAGCATCGGGAAGGTCATCGCCGCCGAGGCGCTCTGCCGCCGGCTCAGCGCGGACTCCCCGGACAGGTCGGGCCGCTGCCAGGCGGGCATGATCGCCGGGACCACCGGGCTGCTGCCCAGTCCGCCGAGGGCGGCGGTGATCGGTGCCTGGTAGGTCTGCAGCCGGACGTCGCCGGACCGGTAGCGGCCGGCCCTGGTGGTGCGGTCCGGCGCCACCTCGAGTGCCGAGGAGGCGACGGCGGCGGCGTTGACGTCCAGATCACCGAGCAGGTCGCGGCCGGCGGCGGAGAGGGTGCCGACCGCCGGCACGGTCAGTCCGCGCACCGAGGTGGTGCGCAGAATCGAGTCGACCAGGTCGGCCGGATCGCGGACGGCCGAGGAGGCCAGCTCCTGATCGCCGATCAGGCTGAGCGAGTCCAGTCCGGCCTGTGCGAACGGCAGAGCGACGATGCAGGTGGTGCGGGCGACGGTGCGCAGCGACTCGAGCCAGTCGGCGGCGGCCTCCTTACCGGTGCCCGCCACGGTCCCGGATCCGGGATCGTCGGCCTTCTTCATCACCCGATAGCCGTCCGTCATCTGCTCGACGGTGCTCAGCAGATCCGGATCGACCGCGACGCACAGGCCGTCCCGGACCTTCTCGTCGGGGGATATCGGCCCGGCGGGGCGGCGGGTCGTGGTCGACGGTGCGGCGCTCGACGATCCGCCGGCATCTTCGTCGCCGTCCTCCCCGTCGTCGATGCCCTGGTCCATGGTGGCGAGCGAGGTCAGCACCGAGAGCTGTGCGCCGAGCCGGCCGTCGGGTTTGAGGTCGGTGGCCAGCGAGTCGGTGGTCAGCCGCAGGTCCTCGGTGCCGCCGCCGAGCGATCCGGGCATCACCTGCGGCGGGGCGGCCAGCGGCCACAGCACGGTGAGCGCCGCCGGATCGCTGGTGTTGGCGGCGATGGAGCCGTCCCGGCCCACCAGGCCGGTGCTCTCGTCGCCGGCGGCCAGCGGGTCGGTGGCCCGCGCGGCGTCGGGCGGCAGCGACAGCACCGGCAGCAGTGTGCGTGAGGAGGCGATCTGCACCGGCCCTCCGTACTCGGGGGTGCCGGTCACGTTGACCATCAGCGGATACACCCCGGCCGCACCGATGCCCAGCCCGCCGGGACCGTTGATCGGCACCTCGATGCGGAAGTCGGCGCGGGCGCCGGGGGCGAGCCGGCTGGTGATCGACTCGACCGAGGTCACGGTGCCGTAGGTCCCGGTGGCCTCCATCAGCGAAGTGCGCAGACCGATCGCTTCGGTGATGCGGTCGCCCAGCTGGAGCCGGACCTGCAGGCCGCTGATCGGCCGGTCGAAGGTGTTGGTGACGGTGCCGGCCACCGTCACCGTGTCGCCGGTGGACGCGGTGACCACGGTGGGGGTGATCTCGGTCAGTTCGAGACTGGCGTAGGCAGGGTTGTCCGCGCGGGCCGGTGAACTCACCATCGGCACACTGATCAGCAGCAACGCGAGCACGGCGGCGAGCGTTGCCAGCAGTACCGGTCCCCGGCGGGCGCGGTCAGCCGTCACCGCTGCCACGGTCGGAGTGCGGTGGTGCCGAACCGGGGCCGCGGGCATCGCCGCCGGTGGACGGACCCGCTGCGTGGCCCCCGCCGCCGCTGCGACGCGGACGCCGCTTGCGCCGCCGGGGCCGCGGCGGTGGCGGCGGCTCGTTGCGGCGCTGGTTGCGGGCGGCGGCGGCTTTCTCATAGTCGTTCGGCTCGGTACGGATCGATTCGGCTTCCGAGCGCGCGAGCCGATCCGGATCGTTGCGCAGCTCGTCGACGACGCCCTCTACGGCCCGCGCCAGCCTTCGTTCGTCAGAGTACGTCAGTCGGCGGGGCAGTTCGGCGAGCGGCACCCAGGCCACCTCGGCCACCTCGTAGTCGGCGTCGGAGAGCTCTCCGCCGGCGTAACGCAGCAGATAATGGTGCACCGTCTTATGGATGCGCCGGCCCTCGCTGACGAACCAGTAGTCGATCTTGCCCAGCTCGGTGATGATCGTGCCGCAGACGCCGGTCTCCTCGGCGACCTCCCGGATGGCGGTCTGTTCGGCCGTCTCTCCGGTCTCGATGTGTCCCTTGGGCAGCGACCACATCATCCGGCCGCGCCGGTCCACCCGGCCGATCAGCACCGCCTCGATCTCCTCGAAGGGCGCGTCCAGGCTCGAGAGCACCAGACCGCCGGCCGAGGTCTCGCGGACCGTGCGCAGCCGCTGCTGGGGCTGGCCGGGGCGCTGGGCGGGCGCATCGCCGCGCCGGTTTCCGCCGGAGCCGCCGGAGCCGCTGCGGCGTTTGGTGCGCGGCATGGCGGCCGGGGTGCCGGACTGGTTCTCGGTGCGGGCGGCCAGATCGGAGGGTTTGGGGCCGCGGCCGGGTGCGGGTCCGTTGCTGCGGGCCGGTGGGCCGGGTTTGGGGGTCTTCCGCTCGTTGCGGCGCTGGTCAGCGGGTGCGCCGCCGGGTTTGGCCGGACCGGGGACGGGCCGATCGGATCGGTGTCCGCCGGCGGTGCGAGGTCCGGGTTTGGGCGGCTGCCGGCCGGCGGCACCCGATCCGTCGGCCTTCTCGGCGCCGCTCGCCGGTGACCGGTCCCCGGTGGTCGCCGACGGATTCTGCGCGGACCTGTTCTGGCCGGCGGACGGATTCTTGCCGCGGCGCCCACGCCGGCGGCGTCCGCGCCGATTGCGCCGGGGCCGGGCCGCCGATGCATCCCCTGCCGACGGATCGTCGCTGGCGACGTCCGTTCGGTTCACAGAGGATTCGGCTGACACACGTCGACTCTATCCGCTTGTCACCCGCTGTTCGTTCAGGCGGCCGCGCGGGCCGGGTTACGCCCGCGATGGCGGCGACGGCGACCGTCATCGGTAGGCTGACATGCCATGACCTCTCGTGCGCAGCCCGACCGCGTGACCTCGTCGGATGAGCAGCTGCGCCGAACAGAGCTGCTCGCCGGCGCGGTGGTCGCGCTGCGGGAACTGTCCGGGGTGATCACTCCCCTGGCGCAGCGCTTCGCCGACCGCGGTCACAGCCTGTACCTGGTGGGCGGGAGTGTGCGCGATGCGGTGCTCGGCCGGCTCGGCAACGACCTGGACTTCACCACCGATGCGCGGCCGGAGGTGATCGTGGAGGTGCTGGGCGGCTGGGCCGACGCGGTCTGGGACACCGGCATCGACTTCGGCACGGTCAGCGCCGCGAAGGCCGATCAGCAGATCGAGATCACCACGTTCCGGGCCGACGTCTACGACCGGGTGAGCCGCAATCCCACGGTGACCTTCGGCGACACCCTCGAGGGCGACCTGATCCGCCGCGACTTCCGGATCAACGCGATGGCGGTGCGCCTGGGCGCCGACGGCGGCCAGGAGTTCTGCGATCCGCTCGACGGTCTCGGCGACGTGCTGGCCGGCGTCATCGACACACCGGCCTCCCCCGCCGACTCGTTCAACGACGACCCGCTCCGGATGCTGCGCGGCATCCGGTTCGTCTCGCAGCTCGGGTTCACACTGTCCGAGAGGACGCTGGCCGCCATCACCGAGATGGCCGGCGAGATCGACCGCATCACCGCCGAACGGGTGCGGATGGAGCTGGACAAGCTGATCTGCGGCGAGCATCCGATCGAGGCGGTGGAGCTGCTGGTGCGCACCGGTCTCGCCGAGCGGGTGATGCCCGAGATCCCGGCGATGCAGCTGACCATCGACGAGCACCACCAGCACAAGGACGTCTACCAGCATTCGCTGACGGTGCTCCGCCAGGCGATCGATCTGGAGGAGGACGGCCCCGATGTGGTGCTGCGCTGGGCGGCGCTGCTGCACGACATCGGCAAGCCCGCCACCCGCAGGCACGAACCGGCCGGTGGGGTCAGCTTCCACCACCACGAGGTGGTCGGCGCCAAGATGGCCCGCAAGCGGCTGCGGGCGCTCAAATACCCCAAGGCGATGGTCGACGACATCGCGCAGCTGGTCTACCTGCATCTGCGGTTCCACGGCTACGGCGACGGCAAGTGGACGGACTCGGCGGTGCGCCGCTACGTCACCGATGCCGGCGAGCTGCTGCCGCGGCTGAACAAACTGGTGCGCGCCGACTGCACCACCCGCAACCGGCGCCGGGCGCGGCGACTGCAGGAGAACTACGACGATCTCGAGCGGCGCATCGCGCAGCTGCAGGAGGCCGAGGACCTCAGCCGGGTCCGTCCTGACCTGGACGGGAACGCGATCATGGAGATCCTCGGACTGCCACCCGGGCCGGAGGTGGGGCAGGCGTGGAAGTTCCTCAAGGATCTTCGGCTCGACGCCGGTCCGATGTCCCGCGAGGAGGCGCAGGCCGCGCTACTGGACTGGTGGGCTCAGCGGTAGATTTACAGGCATGTTCTGCAGCGACCTCGGGGAGAGATGGCATTCGGCGCGGATCGAGCCGACGATCGGCCATCTGGACGCCGCATCGGCCGGCCGGTCGTCGATGGCGACGATCAAGGCGATCAGCGATCACCTGCTGCGGGAGGCCCAGCTCGGCTCCTATGTGGCGGCCACCGAGCAGGGCGGGGTGCTCGCGGGCGGCCGCCGGGCGCTGGCCTCGCTGATCGGCCACCGGCCCGAGGAGCTCTCGTACCGGGACAGTGCGCGGACCTGTCTGCGTGCCCTGCTCAACAGCTGGAAGATCCCGGTCGCCGGAACCGTGTGGGTGGCATCGAACGAGTTCGGCCCCAATCTCGACGAATTCGAGCGGCGGGAACTGGTGGTGCGCACCATGCCGGCGGCGGACGTCTACGGGCACGTCGACGTCGACGCCCTGGAGAACATGCTGCAGTTCGAGCAGCCGGACTTCATCCACGTCTGCCACATCGGCTCGGCGAGCGGCATCGTGCAGCCGGTGCCGCAGATCGTCGAGGTGGCGCACTACGCCGGCGTGCCGGTGGTGGTCGACATGGCGCAGTCGGTGGGTCACGTGCCCACCGTGACCGGCGCCGACGTGGTGTACGGCACCGCCCGCAAATGGCTCACCGGCCCGCGCGGGGTGGGTTTCATCGCCGTGCGCGACGACGTCCTCCGGCCGGTGTCGGTGGACTCGTCCGAGCCGTATGTGGCCGGTCAGCTCGGTCTGGCGCAGGCGGTCTCCGAGGTCCTCGAGATCGGGCAGCAGAAGGTCTTCCGCGAGCTGGCGGCCATCGGCCGCACCACCCGCGAGCGGCTCGACGGGATCGGATCGTGGGAGGTCCTCGAACCCGTCGACGAGCCGTCCGCACTGGTCACCCTGGCCCCGCCGCCCGGCTGGGAGCCGTCGGACGTGGCCACCGCGCAGCGCAGACTCGCCGAGCAGGGCCTGCTGGTGACCTGCGCCGATTCCTGGCGGGCGCCGCTGGCCACCGAGCAGTCGGTGCTGCGTATCAGCCCGCACCTGGACGTCGAACGCGAGCAGCTCGATCAGCTGGCCGCGGCTCTGCGCACCATGGGGTACTGACCTCCTCCCCCGACGGTGTGTCGTGGAACCCGAGTCCGGGCCGGCGCGTCCTATCGATATGGACGGACTCGAGTACTTCTTCGGCACCGGCGACGGCCCGCTGACCACCTGGCACTCCCCCGCCGACCTCGATCTGGACGGCGACGGCGCACTCGATGCGGTGGCGCTGGACTTCGACGGCGACGGCCGCGTCGACGATGCGATGGCCGACACGGACGGGGACGGCCGGGCCGATCGGGCCGTGCTGGATCTGGACGACGACGGCCGGCCCGAGACCGCGTTCACCGACGGGGGCCGCGGCCTGTGGGAGCAGCCGGCCGGAGGCCCCGACGGTCACCGCCCCGGCGAGGACGGCGCCGCCGCCGGGACGAGTGCCGACGGCCCCGACGAGGCGGCCCCGGCGATCGGGCGGCTGGAGGTGGACTCCGACGGCGACGGCGTCCCGGATCAGGTCCTCGAAGACCTCGACGGCGACGGCTACGCCGACCGGGTCCGCACGCTCCCCGGCCCGGTCGGCGATAGCTGAGACAGACGGACGAAAATGTCTTAGCGTCGGCATCAGTCGACGAAGGACCTCGCATGAGTACGCCAGCCTCCCTCACCGCACCGGTGTTCGTCCCGCGCAGCGGCAGCACCTGGGCCGATCCCTTCACCATGTACTCCCGCCTGCGAACCGCCGGTCCCGTCCACCGCGCCAGCCCGGCCGCCGGCGAGGAGCTCGAGTACTACGTCCTCCCCCGGCACGCCGACGTCTGGCGCGCCGCCCGCGACCCGCAGACCTTCTCCTCCGCGCAGGGGCTCACGCTGCACTACGGCGACATGGAGCAGATCGGTCTGACCGACAATCCGCCGCTGGTGATGCAGGATCCGCCCGAGCACACCGCGTTCCGCTCGCTGGTGGTCCGCGGCTTCACCCCGCGCCAGGTCTCCGAGGTGGAGCCGCAGGTACGCGAGTTCGTCGTCGAGCGGCTCGAGGACCTCATCGCCGCGGGCGGCGGGGACATCGTGACGCAGCTCTTCAAACCCCTGCCGTCGATGGTGGTGGCACACTATCTGGGGGTCCCGGCCGCCGACCGGGTCGCCTTCGACCGGTGGACCGACCAGATCGTCGCCGCCAACTCCGGCGGCGGCTCCATCGCCGAGGTCATCGCCACCGCATCCGGGGCGGTCACCGAACTGATGGGCTACTTCGCCGAGCTGGTGCAGCGACGGCGCCGCGAACCCGGCGACGACGTGGTCTCGCAACTGGTGGCGGCCGGGATGGGCGCCGACGACTCCGACACGGCCGGACTGGTCTCGATCCTCGGCTTCACCTTCACCATGGTCGCCGGCGGCAACGACACCACCACCGGTCTGCTCGGCGGCGCGGTGGAACTGCTCGAACGCAATCCGGACCAGCGCCGTGACCTGTGGCGTGAGCCGTCGCTCATCCCGGATGCGATCGACGAGTTCCTGCGTCTCACCTCACCGGTGCAGGGGCTGTGCCGCACCACCACCACCGAGGTGCAGATCGACGAGGCGCAGATCCCGGCCGGACGGCGGGTGCTGCTGCTCTACGGTTCGGCCAATCGCGACGAGACGGTCTTCGGTCCCGATGCCGCCGAGCTGGACCTGCGCCGCCGGCCTCGGCAGATCCTCACCTTCGCCCAGGGCCCGCATCACTGCCTGGGGGCGGCGGCCGCCCGCATGCAGGCCCGGGTGGCGCTGGAGGAACTGATCGCGCGCGTCGGCGACATCACCGTCGACCTCGACGGCATCCGCTGGGCCACCGGCGCGTACGTGCGGCGCCCGGCCAGCGTGCCGGTGCAGCTGGGATAGATCAGCCGGCCTGTTCGACGGCCCCGACCGTGACCGGAACACGGGCGGCGTGCGCCGGATGGCACAGCCACACCCCGGCCGCGGCCACCGCGTACAGCAGGGCGCCGACGGCCACCAGCGTCACCGACACCCCGTCGGCCGGAACGCTCAGCGCCGCGATCACGATCGCCACCACGAAGGTCACGTTGAACAGGGCGTCCTGGACGGCGAAGACCTGGCCGCGGTAGGTGTCGGAGACGTCGAGCTGCATGGCCGCATCGCCGCACAGCTTGATGGTCTGCCCGGCCAGCCCCAGCACCACACCGCTGATCACCACGGTCACCGGCGTCAGCTCCATCAGGCACAGCTGCCCGCCGAGCGCGGCGATCAGCGACACCGTGATGGTGGTGCGCCGACCCACGGTCCGCACCAGCAGCGGCGCGGCGAAGGCGGCGGCGAGGGCGCCGGCGGCGATGCAGACTCCGATGGCGGCCAGGGCCCGCACCTCGTCGCCCAGCCAGCCCAGGTCCACCTGCCGCACCACGATGAGCAGCATCAGGGTGTTCACGCCGAAGACGAAGCGATGCACGCCGAGCGCGGCCAGCACCACGGCCACCGTGCGGGTGCGCGCCGCCACCCGGGCGCCGTGCCCGAGACCGTGGCCGACGGCGTACAGGGCGGAGCGGCCGGCGTCGTCGGGCTGGTCCGGACCCAGTGCGCGGGTGGCGAATCCGGCGGCGATGAGCGCCGAGACGAGGGCGATCGCGGCGCCGGCGAGCAGCGTGCTGCCGGAGCCGTCGTTGTCGGAGCCGAAGATCGCCCGCAGCAGCGTGCTGATCCCTGCCCCGGCGGCCAGCATCCCGGCGCCGAGGGTCGTGAACAGGGCGTTGGTCTCCACGATCACCTCCCGGGCGGCCACATGCGGCAGCCCGGCGGAGAGCCCGGAGGCGACGAACCGGCTGCAGCCGGTCACCAGCAACGCAGAGAGCAGCACCGCGGTGTCGGGGGCGCCGAAGTGCATGGTGGCCGCCACCCCGATCACGGCCAGTGCGCGAAGGACGTTGACCCACACCAGGACTCGGCGGCGGTCCCAGTGGTCGAGCAGGGCCCCGGCGAACGGGCCGATCACCGAGTACGGCAGCAGCAGCACCGCGAAACCGCCGGCCACCGCGAGCGGATCGGTGTGCCGGTCGGGATTGAACAGGATCGAGAAGGCCAGCGCCGACTGGAAGGCACCGTCGCTGATCTGACTGGTCAACCGGACGGCGAGCAGCCGCCACAGACCCGGCGAATGCCGCAGCGAACCGATGAACCTCACCTATCAAGGCTACCGGTGCGCGGGCCCGTACGAAGCGATGCCGGCGGTCTGCTGTGCGATGATGTGTCGGTGGCCGCCGAACCCCAGAACGATGCCGAGATCGGCCCCGGTACCCTGCTGATCGCCTCGACAGCGCTGACCGGGCCCACGTTCGCGCGCACCGTCATCTACCTCATCGAGCACGACCACAACGGCACCCTCGGTGTGGTGCTCAACCGGATGAGCGAGGCCGCCGTCTTCAACGTGCTCCCCCAGTGGGCCGAACTCGCCGCCTCCCCGCGCGCGGTGTTCATCGGCGGCCCGGTGCAGACCGAGTCGGCGGTGTGCCTCGGCGTGACCCGCAGTGGCATCGACCCGCAGACGCAGCCCCAGCTGCGGCCGGTGCTCGGACCGGTGGTGATGGTCGATCTCGACGCCGATCCGGAGGAGCTGGCGCCGGTGCTGACCGGTGTGCGGATCTTCGCCGGGTACGCCGGCTGGGATGCCGGGCAGCTCGACGACGAGATCGCCGAGGACAGCTGGCTGGTGGCCCCCGGACTGCCCACCGATCTGCTCGCGCCGGCCGACGTCGACATCTGGGACACCGTGCTGCGCCGTCAGCCGTGGCCGCTGCCGCTACTGGCGACCTATCCGGTCGACCCGCTCACCAATTAGCCGGGCCGGCCGTCCCAGTTCCCGGGTCAGCCCGGTCCCAGGGCCAGGCCGATTTCCGAAGTCAGCCCAGCGCCCGCTTCTGGTAGTCGCTGCGATCGGCGCCGGCCGAGGCCGCCACCTGGTCCGGCACCATCGCCCGCATCAGCCGGTCCCGGATCCGCTGCGGCAGCAGGCCGGAGACGGCGACGAGGGGTCCGATGTAGCCGGGCACGGTGGTGACGAAGCGCGGTGCGCGGATCACCTTGACCACCGCCTGGGCCACCTGATCCGGGGAGAGCAGCTTCGCGGCACCGGTCGCCGTGCCGGAGGCGAGTTCGGTGTCGACCACACCGGGCATGATCATCGAGATCTGCACCCCGGTGGCGTGGAGTTCTTCGCGCACCCCCGTCAGATAGCCGGCCACCGCGTGTTTGGTGGCGGCGTACGAGGCCTCGCCGGGCGGCGCCAGCTTGGAGGCGGCCGAGGCGATGGTGACGATGTGCCCGCGGCCGCGTTCACGCATTCTGGGGGCGGCGAGCCGGACGCCGCGGATCACGCCGAGGACGTTGACCGCGAACATCGCCTCGGTGGCCTGCTCCGGTTCGGTGTCGAAGGCGCCCACCCACATCACCCCGGCGTTGTTGACCAGTACGTCGATCGGCCCGAGGTCGGCGGCGACGGCATCGAGGAAGCCGCGGAAGGAGGCCTCGTCGGTCACGTCCAGCGGGTAGCCGCGGGCCGATGCCCCGAGGGCGGACGCGGTGTCCCGGGCGCTCTGCTCATCCCGGTCGCCGACCGCGACGATCGCCCCGGCGCGGGCGGCGTGCTCGGCGATCCGCCGTCCGATGCCGGCCCCGCCGCCGGTCACCGCCACCACCAGTCCCCTGATCGATCCAGCCATGTCCTCAGCTTCTCACGACGGCGACGGCATCGACAGAGCCCTGCGGCCCGGCTGCTCCGGGGGCCGGCGGCTACGCGGCGGCCTCGGCCTCGGCCTCGCGCCCGTAGCGCGAGGCCAGCCACGAGCACAGGATGAGCTGGATCTGGTGGAAGATCATCAGCGGCAGCACGATCAGGCCCACGGTGCCGCCGGCGAACAGCACGGTGGCCATCGGCAGACCGGTGGCCAGGGACTTCTTGGTGCCGCAGAACTGGATGGCGATGGTGTCGGCGCGGTCGAAGCCGAGCCGGCGCGGCAGCCATCCGGTGAGCAGCAGCATCGCCACCACCAGCGCGGTGGAGATGAGCAGCACCAGGATCACCTCCCAGGCGCTCACCAGCGACCAGAGGCCGTCGCGCACACCTTCGCTGAAGGCCACGTACACCACCAGCACGATCGAGCCGCGGTCCACCAGTTTCGTCGGCTCGGCGTAGCGCTGGAGGAACGGGGTCACCAGCGGCCGGGCCAGCTGGCCGACGATGAACGGCACCAGGATCTGCAGCACGATCTTGGTGATCGACGAGGCGTCCACGTGCACCCCGGCGTCGGTGCTCATCAGCCAGACCACCAGCAGCGGGGTGAGGAAGACGCCCAGCAGGTTCGAGACCGAGGCGCTGACGATCGCACCGGGCACGTTGCCGCGCGCGATGGAGGTGAAGGCGATCGACGACTGCACCGTCGACGGGACCAGGCACAGGTAGAGGATCCCGGACGAGAGGTCGGCCCCGACGACGTGCTTGAGCACCGGATCGAGCAGCACCCCGATGATCGGGAAGAGCACGAAGGTGAACCCGAGAATGGTCAGGTGCAGCCGCCAGTGGGTCAGCCCGGCGAGGGCTTCGCGCGGCGAGAGCCGGGCCCCGTAGAGGAAGAACAGCAGCGCGATCGCCGCGACGACCACCCAGTCGAGCACATCGGCGAAGTCGCCGCGGGCGGGCAGGAAGGCCGCCACCACCACGGCGGCGAGGATGGCCAGCACGAAGCCGTCGAGCGGCGACCGGTCGAGCAGACGACGGAGCATCGCGGCGTCAGCGTCCCGTCGGATGGGCCTCAGAGGTGCACAGGCCGTTGAGCGCGCACGAACCGCAGCTGCTCGCACCGCAGTCGGCGGCCGGATCGGCGGACTCCCCCGCCGGGGCGCAGCCGCTCGCGTCGCCGCCGGCCGGCTGATCGCCGCCGGAGCAGCATCCGGAGCTGCAGCCGCCGGTCTCGGCGGGCAGCGCATCGGTGGCGCGCACGGCCACGCCGCTGACCACGGCGACGGCGAGCAGGCCCAGCACCAGGGCGGCCAGCGCATAGGCGAAGCCGTAGTCGTTGAACAGCGCCAGCAGGCCGCCGAGCAGCAGCACCAGAGCCCCGCCCAGATAGCCGGGCGAGGCGATACGCTGTGCCAGCGTCCAGGCGGTGTCGGAGGCCATCGTCGCATCGGTGCGGACACCGGCCCAGCGATTGCGGGGCAGCCGCCCGGCGAGTCCGGCGATACCGGTCAGCGACCAGAGCGCGGCGACGGCGAAAACCACCGTCGCGGCGACGACAGAGACAGCGAACACGGTTATCACTGTACGACCGAGGCGCTTCGACGCCCTCATCGGCGACGATTTACCCTGGTCGGGTGAGCATCGCCGAGAACGATCAGGGCCATCGGTACACCGCGCAGAGCGCCGGTGAGATCGAGGCGCGCTGGCAGCAGTACTGGACCGACGAGCAGACCTTCGCGGCACCGAACCCGGTCGGGCCGCTCGCCGGCGACTTCTCGGCGTTCGACGGCCCCGGCCCGGACGCCCCCGACAAGCTCTTCGTGCAGGACATGTTCCCGTACCCGTCCGGGGCGGGCCTGCACGTGGGTCACCCCCTGGGCTTCATCGCCAGCGACGTCTACGCCCGCTTCCAGCGGATGGCCGGCCGCAACGTGCTGCACACGATGGGCTTCGACTCGTTCGGTCTGCCGGCCGAGCAGTACGCGGTGCAGACCGGCACGCACCCGCGCACCACCACCGAGGCCAACATCGAGCGCTATCTCGGCCAGATCCGCCGGCTCGGCCTCGGGCACGACGAGCGGCGCCGGGTGGCCACCACCGATGTGGACTTCTACCGCTGGACGCAGTGGATCTTCCTGCAGATCTACAACGCCTGGTTCGACCCCGAGGCCGGAAAGGCCCGGCGCATCGAGGAACTGATCGCCGACTTCGAGTCCGGTGGCCGGACCCTCGACGACGGCCGGACCTGGTCCGCGCTGTCGGCCACCGAGCGCCGCGAAGTCCTCGACCGGCACCGGCTGGTGTACCTGAGCAATTCGCTGGTCAACTGGTGCCCCGGGCTGGGCACCGTACTGGCCAACGAGGAGGTCACCGCCGACGGCCGCAGCGAGCGCGGCAACTTCCCGGTCTTCCGCAAGAACCTGCGGCAGTGGATGATGCGGATCACCGCCTACTCCGACCGGCTGCTCGACGACCTGGAGCTGCTGGACTGGCCGGAGAAGGTCAAGACCATGCAGCGCAACTGGATCGGCCGCTCCCGCGGTGCGCAGGTGCGCTTCCCGGTGCCCGGTCTCGACGCGGCGATCGAGGTGTTCACCACCCGTCCCGACACCCTGTTCGGCGCCTCCTACATGGTGCTCGCGCCCGAACACGAGCTGGTCGACGCCCTCGTCGCCGACGCCTGGCCGGAGGACGTGGACAGCCGCTGGACGGGCGGTGCGGCCGACCCGCGCACCGCTGTCGCGGACTATCGGGCGTCGATCGCCGCCAAGTCGGATCTGGAGCGGCAGGAGAACAAGCAGAAGACCGGTGTCTTCACCGGTGCCTATGCCACCAATCCCGTTGACGGACGGTTGATCCCGGTCTTCATCGCCGACTACGTCCTGCTCGGCTACGGCACCGGCGCGATCATGGCGGTTCCGGCCCACGACACCCGCGACCACGAGTTCGCGACCGTCTTCGGGCTGCCGATCCTGGAGGTGATCAGCTCCCCGGACGGGGTGACCGAGCAGGCGTACACCGGTGACGGACCGCTGGTGAACTCCGGCTACCTCGACGGACTGAACGTCGACGAGGCCAAGGCCGCGGTGATCGCCCGGCTCGAGGAGCAGGGCGCCGGCACCGGCACCGTCCAGTACAAGCTGCGCGACTGGCTCTTCGCCCGGCAGCGCTACTGGGGCGAGCCCTTCCCCATCGTGTACGACGAGGACGGCGCACCGCACCCGCTGCCCGAGGCCATGCTCCCCGTGGAGCTGCCGGAGGTGGCCGACTACCAGCCGGTCTCGTTCGACCCGGACGACGCCGACAGCGTGCCGTCTCCCCCGCTGGCCAAGGCCGCCGAGTGGGTGGCCGTGGACCTGGATCTGGGCGACGGACTGCAGACCTACCAGCGCGACACCAATGTGATGCCGCAGTGGGCCGGCAGCTCCTGGTACCAGCTGCGCTACATCGATCCGACCAACCAGGAAACGTTGTGCGCCAAGGAGAACGAGGCGTACTGGATGGGTCCGCGGCCGGCGCTGCACGGGCCGGACGATCCGGGCGGCGTGGACCTCTACATCGGCGGTGTGGAGCACGCGGTGCTGCATCTGCTCTACTCGCGCTTCTGGCACAAGGTGCTCTTCGACCTGGGTTACGTGACCAGCGGTGAACCCTATCGCCGGCTGTTCAACCAGGGCATGATCCAGGCCTACGCCTACACCGATGCGCGCGGGGTATACGTGCCCGCCGAGGAGGTGGAGGAGAAGGACGGGAAGTTCTACTACCAGGGCGCCGAGGTGACTCAGGAGTACGGGAAGATGGGCAAGTCGCTCAAGAACTCCGTGGCTCCCGACGACATCTGCCGCGACTACGGCGCCGACACCCTGCGGGTGTACGAGATGTCGATGGGCCCGCTCGACCAGTCCCGGCCGTGGGCCACCAAGGACGTCGTCGGCGCTCAGCGCTTCCTGCAGCGGGTCTGGCGTCTGGTGGTCGACGACGAGTCGGGTGCGGTGCGGGTGAGCGACGAGGCCGCCCCCGCCGGCACGCTCAAGACGCTGCACAAGACGATCGCCGGCGTCCGCGACGACTACGACGCCCTGCGGATGAACACCGCCGGCGCCAAGCTGATCGAGCTGACCAACCATCTCACCAAGGAGTACCCCGGCGGTGCGCCGCGGGCGGCCGTGGAGCCGCTGGTGCTGATGCTGGCGCCGCTCGCCCCGCATATCGCCGAGGAGCTGTGGAACCGTCTGGGCCACAACGGTTCTCTGGCGCACGGGCCCTTCCCCGAGGTCGACGAGCGGTTCCTCGTCGAGGACACCGTGGAGATCCCGGTGCAGGTCAAGGGCAAGCTGCGGAGCCGTATCGAGGTGCCCGCCGACGCCGAGGAGTCCGCGGTGGTCGCCGTGGCCCTGGCCGACGAGAAGATCGCCGCGCTGCTCGACGGTGAGCCGCGCAAGGTGATCTACGTGCCGGGCCGGATGGTCAACGTCATCCCCTGACCGGCGCCGGGAGTGAGATGTGCGGTACCCGGGAGCACTAAGGCTAGTCTCACCTAACACGCGCTGCTAAGTTCACAGGATGACATCAGACGATGCGGCACGCACGCGTGTGTCTCGCCGGACCGTGCTGCGCGGAGCGGCCGCCACCGGCTTTCTCGGCGCGGTCGGTGCGGCGGGTGCCCTCGCCGGCTCCCCCGCTGCGGCGGCACCGGATCCGGGTGCGACGGCGATCGTGATCGGCAGTGGCTTCGGCGGAGCGGTGGCGGCGCTGCGCCTGGGCGAGGCCGGGATCACCACCACGGTCTTCGAGCGCGGCCGGCGCTGGCCGATCCGTGCGGACGGCACCACCTTCGCCACGATGACCGCCCCGGACGGCCGGGCCTCCTGGTTCAGCGGCCGGGCCGGCGTCGACTCCCGGCTGGCCGTGCCGGTCGAGCGCTACCCCGGTCTGCAGGACCGGATCGTCGGCAACGGTGTGGAGGCCGTCTACGGCGCCGGCGTGGGCGGCGGCTCGCTGGCCTTCGGCGCCTTCCTCCCCCAGCCGCGCGCCCAGGACTTCCGGCACGTCTTCCCGGGCGCGGTCGACTACGCCGAGCTCGACCGCACGTACTACCCGCGGGCCAAGAAGATGCTCGGCGCGGCGCCGCTGCCGGACGACATCCTGGCGCATCCGCGCTATGTGGGCGCCCGGACCTGGCTCGACGTCCTCAAGCGGTACGGACCCGACGACGTGGCGTTCTTCGACTATGCGATCGACTGGGACATCGTCCGCCAGGAGATCGCCGGCACCCGGACGCCGTCGATCATCAACGGCGAGTTGACCTATGGCGTCAACAGCGGCGCCAAGAACTCCGTGGACCACAACTATCTGCCGGCCGCGGAGGCCACCGGACACGTCACGGTCAAGCCTATGCACGAGGTCTACCGGATCCGTCCGCGGTCGCGACGGCCCGGGTTCGAGGTCACCGTGCGGGTGATCGACGACGCGCATCGCACGGTCCGGACCGTCCGGCAGGAGGCCGACTACCTCTTCCTGGCGGCCGGCTCGTTCCACACCACGGCCATGCTGGTGGGGGCGCGGGCGCGCGGGGAACTGCCCGGGCTGTCCCCGCGGGTCGGCGAGGGCTTCGGCACCAACGGCGACTTCCTGGCCATCCGGCTCAATCCCAGTGATGAGACCGGCCCGGTGCAGGGCGGACCGGGCTACGCTCGGATGTACGAGGACGATCTGCCCGGTGGACCGGTGTCGATCGTCTACCAGGCCACCCCGTTGCCGGCGCCGATGGGCGAGGCGGCGACCACGCATCTGGTGCAGGCGCACACGGACGAACGCGGCACGATCGACTACCGGCGCTCCACCGGTACGGCGGTGCTCAACTACCCGCATCCGGCGCAGAGCAGCCGGCTCGACCGCCGGGCGGTGGCCTTCCTCGACCGGTTCCATCAGCGGACCGAAGGCCGCTTCGGCCGCCCGGCCTCGGGTGTGCCGGTGTACTCGCGGGCCACGGGATTCGGTTCGGGCAGCACCTACCACGGTCTCGGGGGTGTCGTGATGGGCAGTGCGGCAAGCCATTACGGCGAGGTGAAAGGCTATTCGAATCTGTTCGTGATGGACGGCTCACTGCTTCCCGGTGCGGTCGGTCTGGTCAACCCGGCGCTGACCATCACCGCGATGGCCGAACGCAACATGGACCACTTCCTGGCCACCCGCT
>NZ_JBJURU010000002.1:0-52993 GCF_046098115.1 Gordonia sp. VNK21
CTCGCGCAGCAACCGCTCACGCTCGGCTTCGAGATCTTCCAACGACACACACGACATTGTTCCACCACCTGCCTGGTTGTTAAAGACACAACCAGACTAGAAGCCGACCTGGCCAAACCCCCGCAACCTACAAACGTGTCTCACACCCCGGACACGGCGTCGCCGGCTGCGCGACGGCCGGTGATCGGCCCGAGTTCACGTTTCGGTCCTTTTCTCACGGTGGTGTCGTGGTTACTGTTGCCGGTGGAGGGCCCAATGACAGTCTTCGTCACCAATGCGGGAATGCAGATCCTGGCACGCGTCACCTGGCGCCGCGCCACCGTCCTGCTGACCACCGGCGTGGCCCGCAATGTGGAGGGCACCCCGCTGGTGAAGGTGGTGCATTCGCCGACCATCACCCAGCCGGTGCACAAGGTGGTCGCCATCCGGCACGACGCCTACCGCCCGTATGCGGGCAAGTCGATGGACTCGTACGCCTCGTCGGAGGCGATTCTGCGACGCGACCAGTGGATCTGCGCGTACTGCGACGGTCCGGCCGACACCGTCGACCACATCGTTCCCCGCTCGGTGGGCGGGCCGTCGACGTACGGCAATCAGGTGGCGGCCTGCCGGGAGTGCAACAGCTTCAAGGCCGATCGCACCCCGCGTCAGGCCGGGATGGCGTTGCGCCACGCCCCGTTCGTCTACGACCCGTGGGCCCAGGACCAGAAGGAAGTCTGGGAGATGTTCGCCCTGCACGCCCAGCCGGCCTGACGCGCTACACGTCCGGGTGGCACCTACCTTTCTGCCAGCCGCGTTCCGAACGTAGGACACAGTGGTACCGTAACCCTGTACGATTAGTCCGGAGGTGTGCCGTGTCAATCAGCGCCAGCGAAGCCCGCAAGACCCTGTTTCCACTCATCGAGCGTGTCAATGACGACCGCGAAGCCGTTGAGATCGTGTCCCGCAAGGGCAACGCCGTTCTGATGGCCGCCGACGAGTACGCGGCATGGCAGGAGACGGCATACCTGTTCCGTTCCCCCGCGAACGCGCGCCGACTCCTCGACGCGTACGAGCGCGCACGGGCAGGCCGGACCGAGACGCACGAGCTCGATCGGGACGAGTGAATGCGGCTGGTCTGGGATCAATCGGCATGGGACGACTACAAACACTGGCAGACCGCCGACCGGCGGACCCTCAAACGCATCAACACGCTCATCGACGCGTGCCTGCGCGATCCGTTCGAGGGCATCGGCAAACCCGAACAGCTCAAGTATGGGGCGACGGGCGCGTGGTCACGGAGGATCACAGATGAGCACCGTCTGGTCTATCTGGTCGACGGCGACGACCTGATCATCCTCCAGGCCCGCTACCACTACTGAACCAGCCTGCCGCCCTCCGAGCACGTAAAGCACTCGGCCTCAACGCGACTCCTCAGCGCAGCTTCTTCCCGTACACGTGCCGCACGTGCAGCGCGGCCAGGACCCGCTGGTCGTCGACCATCACCTGCCGGTACTCGGTCCAGTCGGGGTGTTCGCCGGCGCCGAGCCGGTAGTACTCGACCAGCGCGTCCACGGCCGGACTGTCCGGGTCGTCGCTGGGTCCGTGCAGCACCACCTCGCCTTCGGCGGTGGCCCAGGTGTACTTGTCGTCGCCGGTGTATTCGATGGCCGCGCGCGGATCGCGGCGCAGATTCTTGGTCTTGGCGCGGTCGGCGGTCATCGAGATGTAGATGACGTCGGCGTCGCGGTCGTAGACGGCGGTGACGGGTGAGAGCTGCGGCAGGCCACTGGCTTTGAGGGTGGCCAGCACCCCGATCTTGGCGGAGGCGATCAAATCGCGCGGGTCGTAGTCGCTCACTTGACGGCCATCTCCCCCAGCTCGTCCCATTCGTCCCGGTCGATCTGCATGTTGCGCACCCGCGGCGTCTCCTGCAGCAGCGGCGGCAGATCCTGCTGCGCCTTGCGGAAGTGGTCGCTGGTCACGTGTGCTTCGGCGGCGTCGTCCTTGAAGGCTTCGACGAGGACGTATTCGTTCGGGTCGTCGAGGCTGCGCGACCAGTCGAACCACAGGTTGCCGGGTTCGGCGCGGGTGGCCTCGGTGAACTCCTTGGACAGTTGCGGCCAGTTGTCGGCGTGCTCGGGCCGGACCTTGAACTTGGCGACGATGAGGATCATGCCTCCACTGTGGCACCGATCCATGTCTGCTGTCATGTGCTCGCGCCGGCCTCGCGACCCGGGGCGCCGGTTCAGCCAGCGGGGGCCAGGTGCTGCGCCAGGTAGCGCCCGGTGACGCTGGCCGGGTCGGCGGCGATCTGGCCGGGAGTTCCGGTGGCGACGACGCGGCCGCCGTCGGCACCGCCGGACGGCCCGAGGTCGATGACGTGGTCGGCGTTGGCGATCAGATCCAGGTCGTGTTCGATCATCACCACGGTGCCGCCGCGGTCGAGCAGGCCCTGGAGGACGGTGAGCAGGACCCGCACGTCCAGCGGGTGCAGGCCGACGGTGGGTTCGTCGAACACGAACAGCGCCGAATCCTGCCGCCGGCGCAGTTCGGCGACCAGTTTGAGGCGCTGCGCCTCCCCGCCGGAGAGTGCCGGGGTGGCTTCGCCGAGGGTGAGGTAGCCCAGGCCCACGTCGATCAGACCGCTGAGTTTGCGGTGCACGGCCGGCAGGTCCGGGACGCGTTCGCGGGCCTGATCGACGGTGAGCGCCAACAGGTCCGGGAGGGCGACGGGGCCGTAGTCGGAGTCGCGGACGTGCTGCCAGGCGGCCGGGCCGTAGCGGCGGCCGTGGCAGTCGGGGCAGTCGATGTCGACGTCGGGCAGGAACTGCACGTCCAGGGAGATCTGGCCGGTGCCGTCGCAGCGCGGGCAGCGCAGCGATCCGGTGTTGTAGGAGAAGTCGGATGCGGTCAGTCCGGCGTCCTGCGCGGACGGGAGTCGCGCGTAGGCGCGGCGGAGCTCGTCGAGCGCTCCCGAGTAGGTGCCGACGGTCGAGCGCACGTTGATCCCGATCGGGGTGGCGTCCACCACGTCCACCTTGTCGATGCCGGCGGGGTCGAGGGAGAGCACGTGGGCCGGGTGCTCGCCGCGCAGGGCGGGGACGAGGGATTCGAGGACCAGCGTGGTCTTGCCGGAGCCGGAGACTCCGGTGACGGCGGTGAGGCGTCCGCGCGGAACGGTCACGTCCAGCGGGTGCACAGTGTGCACGGCGCCGGTCTGCAGCCGCAGGGTGCCGTCGCCGAAGACCTGTGCCGGGTCGGGGGTTTCGCGGACGATCACGTCGTCGGCTCCGGAGAGGAAGGGGCCGATCCGGGACTGCGGGTTCTCGCTCACCTCGGCGACGGTTCCCTGCGCGATGACCCGGCCGCCGTCGCTGCCGGCGCCGGGCCCGATCTCGACGAGGTGGTCGGCGCCGCGCAGCACCTGCGGGTCGTGGTCGACCATGAGCACCGAGTTGCCGCCGGCCACCAGGTCGTCGAGGACTCCCTGCAGGCCGATCAGGTTGGCCGGGTGCAGTCCGATGGACGGCTCGTCGAGGACGTAGAGCACGCCGGTGGTCTCGTTGCGGACGGCGCGGGCCAGTTGCACGCGCTGGCGTTCACCGGTGGAGAGGGTGGCTCCGGCCCGGTCCAGGCTCAGGTAGCTCAGGCCCAGGTCGACGAGGCGCCGGCTCATGCCGAGCAGGGTGGCGATCAGCGCGTCGCCCATCGGCTTCAGTTCGTCGGGCAGGGTCGCGGGCACCGTGGCCGCCCAGTCGATCACGTCGTGCAGCGGCAGCGCGGTGACGTCGGCGAGGTTGTCCGGGCCGATCCGCGGGGCGCGGGCGGCCTGTGAGAGCCGGGTGCCGCGGCAGTCGGGACAGGTGTGTTCGCTCAGGAACCGGCTGACCCGGGCGAGACGCTTCTCGGTGTTCGCGCGTTTGAGTTCCTCGGTGACGGTCAGGCGGGCGTTGCGGAAGGTGAAGTCGAGGTCGTGCACGCCTTTCACGGAGGTGACCGTGATGTGCTTCTTCTCTTCGGGGCCGCCCAGGACGATCTGTTTCTCGGCGTCGGTGAGTTCACGCCACGGGATGTCGGTGCGGACCCCGAATTCGCGGGCGATCTGCGGCTGGACGTTGAAGCCGAACATCTGCCAGGGGATGACGGTGCCGTCGTCGATGGACTTCTCGGGGTCGCGGATGAGGGTGGCGTCGTCCACGGCGCGGACGGTGCCGAGGCCTTCGCAGGCCGGGCAGGCGCCGGCCGAGTTGAAGGCGAGGGCTTCGGCGCCGGGGCCGAAGAAGCTGACGCCGCACTCGGGGCAGACGATGGGCTCTTCGGCGGCGACGGCCAGGGTGGGCGTCTGCCGGTGGCCGTTGGGGCAGACGTGGGAGGCCAGACGCGAGAACATCAGCCGCAGCACGTTGAGCAGTTCGGTAGAGGTGCCGAAGGTCGAGCGCGGGCCGGGGACGCCGGGGCGCTGGTGCAGCGCGAGGGCGGCCGGGACGTGCGCGACGTGATCGACGTCGGCGCGCGGGGCCTGCCCGATGCGGCGGCGGGTGTAGGTGGAGAGCGCTTCGAGATAGCGGCGTGAGCCCTCGGCGTAGACCACGCCCATCGCGAGGGACGACTTGCCGGATCCGGAGACCCCGGCGATGCCGACGAGTGCTCCGAGCGGGATGTCGACGTCCACGTCGCGCAGGTTGTGCACGCGCGCGCCGCGGATCTCGACGCAGGTCGGCGGGGTGCGGTCTCGGCGGCTGGTCATGGACACCTCCTGCCGTCCAGGGTGGCACAGGACATGCGCCAGGCCACCCCGGAGGTCACCGAGCATTCGCTCTGTGATCCGATGGGATGCGGACGACAAGTGCAGATCGCACTTCTCTGGCGAGCAGGAGGTCAAGGGGATGTCGATCGAGGTGACCGGCCACGCGCAGCGCGAGGCGTGGGCGAGCAAGGTGCTGCCGCCGGTCGAGGAGGTGCGGCCGGGCCTGTGGTCGATCCCGGTGCCGATCCCGGACAATCCGCTCCGCTACCTGCTGGCGTACGCGTTCGTCACACCCGACGGGGTGGCGCTGATCGATACCGGCTGGCTGGCCGACGACGCATGGGACGCGTTGGTGTCCGGTTTGCAGGTGGCCGGCCACGACGTGGGTGATGTGACCCATGTGGCGATCACGCATCTGCACCCGGATCATTTCGGGCTGGTGCCGCGGCTGCTGGAGAAGGCCGATCCGCAGTTGATCATCCACCGCAACGATGCGAAGCACCTGCGGTACTTCACCGACGAGGAGACCGCGGCGATGGACGCCGAGGACACTCTGGAGTTGGAGCGGCTCGGTATGCCGATCAACGTTCCCGATATCACCGGTCTGCCGACCTTCGTGCGGCTGCCCAAGGGACGGCGGGCCGACGTCGAACTCGAGCACGACGCGGCGCTCGACATTCCGGGATGGAATCTGCGGGCGGTGTGGACACCGGGTCACACGCAGGGCCATCTGTGCTTCGTCGACGACGATGCCGGCGTGATCGTGACCGGTGACCATCTGCTGCCGCGGATCAGCCCCAACGTGTCGACGGGTCCGTTCGGACGCCACAGTCCGCTCACCGAATACCTTGTGTCGCTGGCCAATACCGAGCGCATCGGAGACCTGGAGGCGCTGCCCGCACACGAGTACCGCTTCCGCGGCCTCGCCGGCCGGGTGACCGATCTGCTCGGCCACCACGAGGAGCGGCTGTCCGAGATCGCCGAGGCCATCGATGCGCATCCGCAGTCGACGGCCTGGGAGATCTCCCAGCGCGTGCACTGGTCGCGGCCCTTCTCCGAACTGTCCCCGCTCCTGTCGATGATGGCCCTGCGGGAGACCCACGCCCACCTCATCGTCCTCCGCGAGCGCGGCCTCGTCACCGAGACCTCCGGCACCCCCGCCCTCTGGTCCCCCGCCGCTAGCCGGTAATCGAGCGCTCCCCCTTCGCCGGTCGAGCGCCGTTCTTGGTGGTCGAGTGCTCGGCGACGATGCCGCCGTCCTGAGCATGCGCGGCGGAGCCCGCGACGACGCGCGGTCGAAGGGGACTGGTGTATCGAGACCCCTCCCCGAGCACCTAGTTCACAGTCAGCAGCGCAGACGCCTGTCGCGCGAAGCCCACCTGCACCGACGCTCCGCGCCGTACGTCCAGGCCGGCAGGCCGCGCGGTGAAACCGCCCTGCGCGTTCACCGCCGAGCCCGCCAGACGGGTCCCACGGACGGCGTGGATCGACGGTCCGGTCAGCTTCTGAACCGTGGCCGACGTGACGCCCGCGCCCCGGAACTTCACGGTCACATCTCCGCGCCAGCGCGGATCCAGGTTGTTGACGATCACGGTGATCCGCCCGTCGGGCATGCGTACCCCGTACGCAGTGACCTGTGCCTGCCCGTTGACGGTCGTACGCAGCATCCGTCCTCCCGCCACGTGGGAGACCATCAGCGCCGCATAGTAGTTCGGGTTCACCACGGCCGTATCCGACCGTCGCGCCGCCGCGGTGGGGAAACAGAAGACGGGATAGCTCTGGCAGTCGTCGACCTGGTTGTGCAGGTTGACTCCCGCTACCCCGGCGCGCGCCGCCGTCATCAGGTAGTCGACCGTCCACAGGGCCGCACCGAACGAGTTGGTGACGCCTTCGCGGCCCTCCTTCGCCGCTGAGTTCGTCTCCGACAGCAGTGGTTTCAGGCCGGCGCGGTGGGCGACGGCGGCGAACTGCCGCAGGAACCGTTCCTGTTTGGCGCGCGTCGCCGGTTCCAGCAGTCGATCGACGGTCGGCAGTGCTCCGGCCGCGTCGGCGGCACCGGCCGGCATCCCCAGCCGGGTCACATTGACCCACGGGTAGTAGTGCTGGTTGAGGTAGCGGCTCCGGTCACCGAAGGCGTCGACGTAGGCGTCGAGCCACGGCGCGACGACCTGGGACCACATGACGGGATCGACGGCGGGCACCCCGACCGAACCGGCCGCCAGGTCCGGTCCCTCGATCCGCACTCCGGGCGCTGCCGCGGCGATCGCGGCGCGGTAGACCCGCACATCGCGCACATAGCTGTCCGGAAGGTAGTTGCGCCGGTTGCCCTGGGGCAGATTCAGCAGGTAGGCGTTGGGTTCGTTGCCGATCTGGATCGATCGCAGTGACTCGCCGATCCGCCGGTGCGCGGCAGCAGCCTGATCGGCGGCGGCCGCCGGATCGAAGTGCCCCAGATTGACGCCGAGGTCCACACTCCACCCGGTCGCCCGCGCCAGCCGTCCCAGCCGGGAGAGATCCTCGGGCACCACGTGCTGACCGTTCGTCGTCCACGACGGTACCGGCTTGGTCGCGTCCGGCATCCAGGCGGTGTTATCGACCTGGTTCGCACTGAAGCGCAGGTTGCCGGTTCCCAGAGTGCGCAGCAGCGCGGCGACGTTGCCGCGGTCGGGGTCGGTCCAGGTGCGGTGCAGCTGGTCGGCCTCGAACGACAGTCCCACGAAGTCGTCCGGGATGAGCGTGCCGGGAGCGGCGGCGTCGACGATCACGGTGACCGTGGGCGACGGCGCCGCAGTGGCGGGGCCGGCGCCCAGCGTGCCGAGGGTGAGCAGAGCGCCCACCACGGTGGCCGTCGCGCGCGTGGCAGTTCGGACGGCCCCGCCGGACCGGAATCGGAGCATCATGACTGTGACCATAACGACGTCTCACCCGTCGCAGGGCCACAATCCGGGAGTGGACCGTGCCCCGGTCCGGCGGCCCTGTGGATCGTGATCTGGCAGTGTCGTCGCACGCCTCTACCCTGGGGGCCATGACCGACGGACCGATCTCGCGCCGACTGCTCACCAGGGTCCTCGACGAGTTCGATTCGGGAGCGCGGAACCGCGGCGCGGGATACTTCCGGCGCGGCTTCGCCACCGTCGTCTCGTCGGACGGCACCGAGCTCGTCGGCAACTGCCGCAACGACCGCGGACAGGTCTACAGCTGCACCCTGATTCTCGATCCCAGAGAACCGTACGCGCAGTGCAGTTGCCCGGTGGGCGCCTTCTGCAAGCACTGCGTCGCCGTGCTGCTCACCGCCGCCGACCAGGCTCCGGCGCGGCGCTCCCAGCGCAGTATGAACGACTGGCGCACCCTGATCAGCGAGCTGAGCACGCCGGCACAGCCGCTTCCGCCGGATGTCACGCCGCCGCGTCCGGTCGCCCTGATGTTCACCGTCGAGTCGAGCCACAGCGGTGACGTCGTCTCCGTGCGGCCGGCCACCACCGGCAAGACCGGGCGCTGGGTGACCTCCCGCCTCACCTGGCAGCATCTCCTGTACTCCCGTCCCGACGACGTGCACGATCCCGCCCACCTGGAGCTGCTGCGCCGCATCGCATCAGCTCTGCGCAACGCCACCGGGTTCAGCCCGTACACGGTCGACACGCTTTCTCTCGCCACCGCGTCGAGCGACTTCTGGGAGCTGCTGCGCGAGGCGACCGAGGCCGGCATCGACCTGGTCACCGCCACCGGACGCGGGCAGCCGTCCACGGTGGACCTGACCGACGGCTTCTCCACCGGGCTGCATGTCATGCGCGGGGAGTCCGGCGTGCACGTCGGCGTCCAGGTTCTGCTCGGCGGCGAGGTGATCGCGCCGCAGCGGCTCTGGCGCACCGGCCGGCCACGCACGACCGGTATCACCACCGTCCAGGCCGGTGAGGACGGCGACACACTGCTCCTCGGCCCCGTCGCACCGCTCTCCCCCACCGAAGAACGCCTGCTCGCCGGAAACACCACCCTTGTGGTCCCGCTCGACCAGATCGACGACTTCTCCCAGTCGCTGCCGGCCCTGACCGCCGCCCGCCGGGTGGCTGTGGACGACGGTGCGATCGTCCCTCAGGTCATCACCGGACCCGTTCTGGTTCTGCAGATCGCCGTCGACGACGATTTCACCAGCACGCTGCGCTGGCTCGTCGAGTACACCGTCGACGGTGAGCCCCGGAGCTTCGATGTCGCCGATCCGATCGGTATGGCCCGCTTCCGCAGTGCCGCAGCCGAGGCGGAGCTCTGGGACGCCGCGCGCGAGGACCTGACGGTGGTGACGGTCGACGTCTTCCCGATCTGGCAGCGGACCGTGCGCGATCTGCTCCGCGACCGGATCGACCGTCCCGAACCCTCGGACGACACGGGCGCACTGATCAGCGCGCTGAACCGGATCAGCCTGAGCGAGGATCCCAACGAGACCGTTGAGGCCGGCCCGGTCAGTCTGCTGGCGATCGCGCTCACTCTCCCGGCCATCGACACCGCCATGCTCATCGACCTGGTGATCCCGGAGGTGAGAGCCCGTGGCGCCGTGGAGGTCCGGATCCTCGGCGACGCCGAGTTCACCCTCGCCGAATCCGCGCCGGTCGTCCGTTTCGCCGGCAGCGTCGACGACAGCACCGACTGGTTCGACCTCACCGTCAGCATCGACGTCGACGGCCACCTGATTCCGCTCGCCGATCTCGTCGCCGCCCTGACTCTCGGCCAGGAGTACATGGTGCTGCCCGACGGCACCTACTTCCCGCTCGATGTTCCCGAGCTCGACGAACTGACCGAGCTGCTCGCCGAGGCCCGCGAGTTGGGCGAACTGGTCGGCGACCGCGTGGCCGGAGGCACCGTCAACGTCACGCTGTGGGAGGAACTGCTCTCGCTGGGCGTCGTCGACGATCAGCTGCGCGACTGGCAGGATCGCCTGACCCGGCTGTCGCAGGCCCGGCCGCCGCAGCCCGTCGGGCCGCCGGGCGGGCTCCAGGCCACGCTCCGGCCGTATCAGCAGGACGGCCTGGACTGGCTGAGCTTCCTGTGGGACAACGGGCTCGGCGGAATCCTCGCCGACGACATGGGGCTGGGCAAGACCGTGCAGACCCTCGCCCTCATCGCCCGGGCCGTGGAGCAGGATCCGCAGGCGCGGTTCCTGGTGGTGGCGCCGACCAGCGTCGTCGGGAACTGGGCTACTGAGGCCGCACGATTCGTCCCCGGTCTGGATGTGGTGGCCGTCGGCTCCACCGCCAAACGCTCCAGGAAGTCTCTCGGCACGGTGATCGGCGATGCGCAGATCGTCGTCACCTCTTATGCCCTGCTGCGGATCGACTACGACTCCTACGCCGGAATCGCCTGGGCCGGAGCGATCTTCGACGAGGGGCAGTTCCTCAAGAACCACAATTCGCAGGTGCATCAGGCCGCGCGGCGGCTGCCCGCTTCGTTCAAGCTCGCCATCACCGGTACGCCGATGGAGAACCGGATCATGGAGCTGTGGTCGCTGGTCTCGATCACCGCGCCGGGCCTGTTCAGCTCACCGAAACGGTTCAAGGAGCATTTCGCAGGACCCATCGAACGCGGCCACGCCCCGGAACGTCTCCACGTACTGCGTCGTCGGCTCAAACCGATCATGTTGCGGCGCACCAAAGACCAGGTGCTCACCGAGCTACCGGCCAAACAGGAGCAGGTGGTGGACCTGGTTCTCGAACCCACGCACCGCAAGATCTACGACACCTTCCTCGCCCACGAACGACAGCAGCTTCTCGGGCTGCTCGACGACTTCGACAACAACCGCATCCAGGTGCTGCGCGCACTGACCCGGCTGCGCCAGCTGAGTCTGCACCCCGGCCTGGTGGACGAGGCGCACGACGAGGTCAAATCCGCGAAGATCGCCTACCTGGCCGAACAGCTGCCGGTGCTGATCGACGAGGGCCACAGCGTGCTGATCTTCTCCTCGTTCACCGGTTTCCTCACCAGACTCGCCGGCACGCTGGATGGGGCGGACATTCCGTACAGCTACCTCGACGGCTCGATGTCCGCGGCCAAGCGCACCACGCAGATCGAGGAATTCACCGCCGGCCAGACCGGGGTATTCCTGATCAGCCTCAAAGCCGGTGGCTTCGGCCTGAACCTGACCACCGCCGACTACTGCTTCATGGCCGACCCATGGTGGAATCCGGCCGCTGAAAGCCAGGCCGTCGACCGCGCCCACCGCATCGGCCAGCAGCGCCCGGTGACCGTGTACCGCATGGTCTCAGCCGGGACCATCGAGGAGAAGGTGATCGGCCTGCAGAACCGCAAACGCGAACTCTTCGCCGCCCTCATCGACGACGGCGCCCAGTTCTCCGGTGCCATCACCGCCGACGACGTGCGTGCCCTCCTCGAGTAGATGACCGCCGGCTGGGTCGGTCTGACGCGGAGTCTGGACGGCGGGATCCCGGGAGGTCACGGCGCAGTCGGCCTCATACCTCTGGTGCCATAACCGCGAGGGAGCTACTGTTCGCCGGCCAGAACGGCGCGCGCTCAACCTTCATAGGGGTATCGAAACGCTGCCCTCGGACAGCTCCCGAACTAACGCCAGGCAGTAGGCAACTGCTTCGTCCTTCGCCTGCGTGGTCGCCTCGTGTACCTGACTCAGGATGTCATCCGGGAGCGCAAGCATGACCTCTCCAGCTTCCTCGGATACCGCCCGATGGTGACCATTCGGTGATCGGGACGCACAGATCCAGCCACACGCCCATGTCTCACAGCGGCATCTCGATCCCTTGCGGCAGAGCACTTTTCATCCGAACATCCGACACTCATCACCCCGGAAATGTCCGAAGCCTCGGATACGGTCCGAACTATCCCCCGAGCCCTCCACGGGCTCTCACGATCGGATCGCGCCAGGCATGCCTCGGGACAACGCGACCACAGGAAACCAGGAGGATCCATGAGCCGCGGATTCGCCGTACTCGATTTCGAGACCACCGGCCTCAATGCCGCCCGCTCGGACCGCATCGTCGAGGTCGGCGTGGTTCACCTCGACGACGACCTCGCCATCTCCAAAGCCCTGGAAACCCTGGTCAACCCGCGGCGTGACGTCGGTCCGACAAGGCTGCACGGAGTCACTGCACGTGACGTCTTCGACGCGCCGACCTTCGACCAGGTCGCGCCCGCCCTGCTCGACGCCCTCGACGGCCGCGTCCTCGTCGGTCACAACATCGCCTTCGATCTACGCTTCCTCGCCGCCGAGCTGCAGCGCCACGGACATGCCTGCCCCGAGGTGATCGCCCTCGACACCATGGCGCTCGCCCGCCGGCTCCTGCACGCCGACCCGCCGCCGTGTTACAAACTGCGCGACGTCGCCGCCCACCTCGGCTTCACGGTCGACGACGTCTTCGCGCACGCCACCGACGACGCCCGCACCGAGCACAGCGCCTACGGCGACGCCCTGGTCACCGCCCACGTTCTCGCCCAGTTCATCGTCGGGTCCTCCGGCTCCGACTTCTGGGCCCAGCACCTGGATCTGGCTGAACAGGTCCGCTGGCCGTCACGTCCGTCCGGCGGGTTCACGCCGGTCAAACTGCGCGGCCAATCTGCCTCGCAGCAGCCGCAGGCACCGACGATTCACGCCGTCCTGCGGGCCGTCTCCTCCGCGGCACAAACGCCGGTCAGCACCGCCCGCTATACCGCTCTGCTCCGCGATGCTCTCGCCGACCGGATTCTCGACGTCGACGAGGTCGACGCCCTGATCGAGACGGCCCATGTCCTCGGATTGGACCACGCAACGCTCGGATCGCTGCACCGCGGGCACTTCGACGCTGTCGTCACGCAAGCCTGGGCCGACGGAATTCTCACGCCGGATGAGGCCGCCGACATCATCCGGGTCGCCGAGCTCCTCGGCATCGACGGCGACTCGGTCCGCACCGCCCTACGCGGCCAGTACGACCACGCACCGGCCCAGTGCCAACCGGAGCCGGCACCACAGATCGTCCTCTCTCCCGGTTCGATCATTGTCCTCACCGGCGATATGACCGTCGCCCGCAGCGAGGTCGAAGCCGAGATCACCGCCCGCGGCTACGTCGTCGGCAAGTCGCTGACCAAGAAGACCGCACTGCTCATCGCCGCCGACACCTACACCCGGTCGACCAAGGCAAAGAAGGCCCGCCAGTACGGCATCACCGTCCTCGGCGAAGCCGACGGCCTCGCCCTGATCCGCCGCTGACAAGGACCCACACCGATGACTGTCGTCTCCCTCAAGGTTCTCGCCACCGCCGAGGACACCCGCGCCCTCTGGTCGGTCAACGTCCAGCACGACTTCGGCCCCGGCCGCCTCTGCGGCGCCTGGATCGACGCCGACGATCACACGCTCGCCCAGATCATCGGCGCACAACCGCTGCACCTGACCGCCGGCACCGACGCACCGACCGACCTCGACTGTGCCCTCCTCGACCTGCCGGCCACCCGCCAGGCGATGGTCGACGAGGTGGATCGCCTCGTCGAGCTCAACCGCGCGTCGAGAACCCCGAAGGGCAATCCGCGAGCACCGCTGCAGCGCCCGGATATCCCGGAACTGCCCACAACCGGAAACACCGACGAGGACCAACTCCGCGGTGTCGTCACCGACAATCCTGCGGCCCTCGAAGCCCTACGGTCAGCCCACTACCTCGCCGATCTCGCCGACGCCTGGTCCAGGATCGAAACCCTGCGCCTCAGCCGCGAATACCTCCGCGGCGATACGCCGCAGGCGCGCGAGTTTCCCTGCGTCACAACCGCAACCAGAGAAGCATGAAGTACGCCAAGCAGCTTCCGAGCAATCAACTCGTCAAACCTGGAGACGTTACCTCCGGCGATGCACTCGTGTGCCCGACCTGCGGCGCCGATGTCTTCCCACGAGGCGGCCGCAGCCGCACGAAACACTTCGCACACAAGCCGGGACTAGGTTCACCTGACTGCGACGAGTACGTTCCCGGTGCCGCTACCGGACGTGGAGTCGGCGTATCGGTGCTCCCGCTACAGTTGGTCGTCCTCGACAACGGGCAGTGGGAATTGTACGAATACGAGCAACTGCGGTCACCCCAGCGAACCGGCGCCTCGGCCGACTCTGGCGTCGCCGCCCGTCTCGCACACAACAACACCACCCGATTCACACGCTGGGCGGGCGACGGCAAGAACCCTGCGACTCAACCTCCCGAACGCCCGAGATCCGCGCGTGGGCAACCAAGCCGCACTTCACCACAGCGACAAAGCGAGATCGCGCCGGTCTTCTCGCGGAGCCGAATTCACATCTTCGTGCGCCACAACGGATCCGCTTATCGCGCACACGATCCAGCTCGAGACTCTCTCGTCTGGGGCGACGAGCTGATCATTCTGGTCGGCGAGAAGCGCCAGCACTTGCCGCTACCTGGAGCCAAACGGCTCCAGGTACAGAAGTTCGGTGACACAACCCTGCTCGCCTGGAGGTTCCAGCTACCGCGCGGGCCCGAAAAGACCATCAGCCGCTGGCTGTCCGATCACAGCATCCGTATCTGCTCACCCCAGGGTGTGCTGCGGATCGTCACACCGCCATTCAAGTACGACTCCAATGGCAACTGGTGGTACCCGGCCCGGACTCCAGTGACGGTGGCGACCGGCACCGCCCATGTCCAGATCACTGCTCGCGACGAGACCCGCGTGGTCGCACGGCGCAGGGTCGAGGCGACACCGTCGATCGTCGTCAGTGCTTCCAGCCACGGAGAGGTCACCGTCACGCCCGACGACGCCCAAACCACACTTAGCTACCACACCTATCGAAGGAAGACCGGACGGCCAAAAGTCCAAGAGTGGACGGTGCAGGTCGGGACCGACGAGTATCGGCCATTCTCCGTGGGCCAGTTTCCACCGGAGACACCGCCGGAAATCGTCGCCCCGAACACCGGCGTCCGATTCTCACTGGCCGCCGTTTCAGACGAGGGTGAGACGATCCAGCTCTTGGCCGCATCATCGTCTGAAGCAAACGACTGGCTGAAGTCGAACGCTTCCCGCACCCAAAGCATCGGGATCAGTGCGGGAGCGCTGGGAACAGTTCGGCTGGTTAGCGTTCCGTCGGCACAATCCGGCGATAGCTCACCGAACCTTGCGGCTGCCACCGCCCGCGACCTCGTATTGACTCCGGAATCACCCACGTCGGATGAGGCAGCCAAGCCCGAAGCAACGTCCGGCAGTTGGGCAGATCTACCGGCAGCGAGCGAATTGGCGCATCCTGGCGCCTTATCCGGGATGAGTCAGACTGCACGCCCCACCAATCAGCAGCGGAGATGGCCACTGGCCTTCGCCGCCGCACGACTAGATTCCGACGATCAGCCGATGCACTGGCAGATCCGGACTCACGTGCACACCCACAATGGAAGGACACGTCAGCGTTGATCAGGACAGGCTCAGTCGTCATCGGCCACCTCGAGTACGTCGATTCGCCCGCTAACTGGGGACGCGTCCAAGCAACAGCGATCAGCAACGGTGAACAGTGGCTGCCCGCCGACCCCGACGAATTCGGAAGCGGCTACGTCTACTGGTACGGCTGTGGCCGCTACGCAGAGGGCACTGTCGTCTGCTTCACAGTTGAGCCAAACTCCAAGGGCAAAGACAAGTTCATGGTCCGTCATCTAGTCCCGATCATTCGCATAATGGATCAGCGCAACAGCCCCTACGCCGAAGCGGTCAACAGACTGCATGCGGACAGGGTGCCGCTTCTCATAGGCCCCAATCAGGAACAGGCCTGGGTCGCGTGCGCGGACGACATCGTCGTCGGACCTATGACTATCGACAGGGACACCGCCGGCCAGGCTTTGCTGCGACCGAGTTCGAATCTCTCCGCGATTCACTTCCGCTCGGGTACTCGTCTCGCCGATCTCGCAGGATACGGACTGTGGATGCTCGCCGACACACCGAGCGACGGAGTTCTCGATTGCCGGTCAGATGTGGAGATTCTCCGATCCGCCTTGGGCGACGCTGCACGAGTCCTCAAGAATGACGGTCGAGATACTCCCGACTGGATCGCAACCTCCAAGCTCATCAGCGAGGCGATCACCAGCGAGAACGTCACATCACTCAGCTCCGCTGCTCAGGAACGGCTGAATCGGGCGCTCGAACTCTCCCAGAATCAGGCGACGGCGAACGCTTGTGCCGACAAGCTCGCCACAGTAGCCCTCGCTACCCCGGACGTCGCCACGGCCATCGACGAAGCGAAGGAGCGCGGTTACGAAGCGGGCTTTACCACCGCTGCCCATGACTTCGAGATCCGTCACAAAGAGGCCCTGGTCGACGTAGCGGAACTGGAGGCACAGACCACTGCACTGCGCACACAGCGTGATGCGATCACCGCACAGCTCGACCAGATGGAAGTCCATGTCGCGGAGACACTTTCCAGTACCTCGGCCTCTCTCGGCCGGACTGCTGCGGACGCGCTGCTCTTGCGTACGCTCGCTGGCGAGTCGACATCTGGACCCCGCAGATACCGGGTCGATTCTGCTCTGCCGCCTGTTCCCGCAGACGTACGGACTGTGAGCGCTCATCGAGTCTTCGGCCGCTCAAGCGATGTTTTCGGCGATAAAGCTCTGCGGACCGCACTCGCCCGGATTCATGCCGCACTGGGCGCCGGGATGTTACCGATCCTAACGGGCCCAGGCGCGACTGCGGTCGCCGAGATCTATGCCCGAGTCACCGTTGCAGGGAGAGTCGCCACCCTCCCCATCTCCCACGATTTTCTTCAGCCGCACGACCTTCTCGGCATCCGCTCGTCAGATGGTTCTCTCTCGCGCCCGTTCGGTGATCTCCTCGTGGCTGCGGCACGTGAAGTCTCGTCCGAGACCCCCGGTCTGGTGGTTCTCGAAGGCGTCAACCGCGCCCCGACAGAGACCTATCTCTCACCGTGGATGTCCCGACCCGGCCGAGAGATTCTTGTGCCGCAGTCCGCACGGACTGAGCTCGGCACGGACAGATTCTGCCCACCTCCCGAACTCCAGTTCATCGCTACGGCCGTGGCTGGATCCACCTGCGCGCCAGTGGGACTCGACCTCTGGACCCACTCCGTCGCAATTGAGGCCCCGGTCCCAGCCGCCCTGGACGACGACCTGCCTGTCAGCGTCGTGCTGGGTCGTCCCGTCGATACAAGTACGCCCAGCGCCAAGGTCCTGAGCACGATCGCGGAGGGCAAGGGAATCGCCGACAACCTCTGGCCACTCAGCACCACGATCTGGAATCAAGCTCTTCGCTTCGGATCCGAGCTTGAGCAGAACGACCGGTGGCGCCTCACGCAAGCGGTCACGCAATCGTTGCTACTCCCCGCGCTGGCGTCCGCCTTGCACGGTGACGATCTCATTCAAGCCAGTGAGATCATCTCGCGTTGGGCGAAACCACAGGACCAGATGTGGCGCAATCTCTGCATGAAGCAGAGCCTCCGACTGAATCGGACCTTCGGATGATTACACCGCTGCAGGTCGTTGCTGCCGAAACGGACGATCAGCTTCGGCAATTGACGAACGATCTCGGACTCGCCCCGACGTCTGACCTGTCCGCGGTCATGTACGAGCTGCTCCGCGCCGTATTGACGGCGTCGTCCATCGACGGCACGTCGATCGACGGGACCACCCTGATCGACCGCACCGTCGAGCTGATCCGGCCGGCGGCTAAACAGAAGGCTTCCCAGGTTCGGGCAGAGGCTGTTAAGGCTCTCGATGCCCTGCACCGGATCGGCGATGCCGGCAACGTCGACGACGACCGGTGGATCGGCTCGCCGACCTACCAGGTCGAGACCGAACGCCCTAAACGGACGCTGCTGGTATCCGGGCTTCCGCTATATCGCCTTCCTGAAGAGATCCGCCGCAGCACAGTCTCGGACGGGCCAGTACGAATAGTCGGGCCGAAACCGGCAAAGAACGCCAGACGAGTCGCAGCCGACCGATGGCTTTCCCCACCAGGTCAGCCGCTTGCAGAGTGGACGACCACGGCGCTCAACTCCGGCGGACTAGAAAGCGTCGACAAGTCGACCCTGACGTCCGCGGCATGGCACTGCTATCTCCCGGAGAAGGCCAAAGCCAGCACTCTGCAGCAGCAGCGATGGCGTGGCCTCCACAAGGGGGTCATGGGCCGCGTTCTCACTCGAGCGCAGCACCACGACCGAATCATTTACCTCATCGCGGCGTGCGAGAAAGGAGTGATCCGCCAGGCGCGGATCATCGACAGCGATTCGGCGCTGCGCCTCATGTACGGCCTCGACGCACGCGCCAGGAAGCCGACGGTCGCTCACCTAACGTCCAGTGGGCCCCGGCTGGAGTTGACCACCACCAACCCGCTTCCGATCCACGAAAGCCGGTCACTGATTCTCGCTGCAGACTCGGTCACCGGATCAAAATGGATACTTCCAGCGGACTATCCCCCGGAGATCCCGCCCCTGCGCGACCTCCGTGTGACTATCCGGCAAGATCCAGCAACGCAGGGAGCCTGAGTGACCACCTCGACGTTCATCTGGATGCAGCTCGACGCCACCCAGGCCGAACCCCGCCGGGAAACTTGTCCGTGCGCTGAGTGGGCCGCCCACGCAGGACTTCTTCGGCGTCGGACAGGTCCACGGAAGCTTCGCAATCGCCTTCTTACCGAGCATCCGGAGATCGTGCGCCGGCCCGGTCCGATCGCGATGAACGGCATGCTCATGCCGACAAATACGGCAACGTCAACTCCACGCACACAATGGGTGCCACGATGATGAACGGTATTCGGCGGCTCCGTCCGGGAAGAAACTCGGCACGCCCGCACGGGCCTGGTCGAGCGTGCGTCCGTCCGGCAGCTCGATCGGCGTGCCCGGCCGGACCAGCCAACCGTCGTCGGACGCGTCGAACGCCACCTGATCGGGGTAGATCCTCACCTGCGGCACCAGCCCGGTCACCGACAGCTGCGCCGATCCCGTTCCCAGAAGGCCGATCTCGCGATCCTGCACCGTGTCCGCACAAAAGCTGCCGTAGCGCTCACCGGCGTCGTCGACCAGATCCGCCACCAGGGTGTTCTCCCCCTCGATCAGACCGAACCCGGACGCCGTCGTCGACGCCTCGGCGAGGAAGCCGGGGACGGCACGGACCTGTCCGCTCGGGTGCAGGGCGGCGGCGATCATCACGCCCGACGGGTCGATCCACTGCCCGTACGCCCAGCCGTCGTCGTCGGGCCCGGCATGTCAATCGACCTCACTGCGATGCTCGTGCACGAAGTGCGCCACCGCCGCCCATCCCAGCAGCGGCAGGCCGACGCTCCCGAACAATCCGTAACTCATGGCTGGAGATGGTGGCAGAAGGTTCAGACACCTGTGCGTCGAACCCGGATCATGTCGTCCTGTGACTTGTATGGACCGTGGCGATGTCGCGATGCGGAGCGAGTCCGCAGCACTGTCCGAGCAGTGCCGTACGGTCACAGGGCAGTTCAGATCAGGGGGAAGCTCATGTCCGAATCCACGCCGACGTCCAACCGAAGTCCTATCGAGCTCCTGCTCGCAGTACTCGGCATTCCCGCCGGCGGCGTGGTGCAGGTGTGGATGGACGATCACAACGCCGGCCTGTACCGGATTCCCGACGACGATCACTTCGCCGCCGTGATCGGCACCGGAACGCTGACCCGCGCACTCATGGCCCCCGGCCGCTGCCGCGAGATCTGCCAGCTTCAGCCGAGTATCGGACTGCTGGTGCTCCAGGAGGATAGGCGGGCGAACCGCCGCACCGATTCCGGTTATCCAGCCGGCTACGGCTCCTACCAGGTCTCACCGGCCACCGAGGTGATCGGCGACCCGTGGAAGGACTTGAGCGAGTTCATCGCCCGGATCCTCGAACCGGCGTTCACACGCGGGGAACTCATCGCCGTCGAACCCGGCGGATGGCACCACGACCGGTCCGCGCCGTTCGTACTCATCGGTGCGACGATGATCGACGGCCAGACCCGTCTCGTCATCGAGACGCAGCCACCGGTGACCGACAGCGACATCTGGCCGCCGTCGGACGACCCGGAGGGCCCGAGCATCGCCGCGCCGCTTCACGACGGCACTCTCCGCAGCTGCGGGGCCTTCGCCGTCGACGCCGTCATGCGCTGGGGCGTCGAACCGTGGGATGTTACCGTCACCTATCTGGATCCGGAAGAGCTGCCGGAGTTCCGCGACTGAGCTGCACCTCCGCTGCGTCCCTCGCGCTACGTCGCCGACGGACGTCTCCCCCACTCGAATCTCCTCTTCAACGGTGCCACTGAGCCACAATTCAGACCATGTCCGAAGCAGACGCGAACTCGTCGCCCACTCCTCGCCCGCCCCGCCTCACCGGATCTGAGCCGTTACATTCCGGAGACGGCACACCGCTCGACCGGTCCCCGTCGACTGTCCTCGACTTCTGGGCATGGTCATCCTCCGACCTGATCGGCAACTCACTGCGAGGCGTCCTCGCCGAGTTCATCGTCGGCACGGCTATCGGCTGTATCGACACGAAGGACACCCGAGTCGAATGGGACACGGTCGACCTGCTCACCAGTGACGGCATCGGCATCGAGGTGAAGTCCACCGCGTACGTGCAGTCGTGGGGCACGACAACGCCCCAGTCCCTCGGTTTCACAATCAGACAGACACGCAAGTGGGACCAACCGACACGTACCTACGCTGTCGAACGAGAACGGCACGCCGACGTGTACGTGTTCTGTGTCTACAAACCGGCTGACAATGACAAGGCGGATCCACTCAACGTCAACGACTGGAGCTTCTACGTCGTCTCGACTCCCACGGTGAACGAGGTATTCGGCGAACAGAGGACCCTGACACTGTCGCGGCTCCGCCATACCGCCGAGCTGGACAACCGAATACGACGATGCACCTATGCGGAGTTGAAGTCCACCGTCGATCACTGTGCACCGCCGTCGTCCACATAGCGCCGGAGCGGATCGTCGCCGAGACGCCGCTCGGCCGGGAGCAGTCAGCTGTCGCAGCGAGCACCCTGCGAGAACGTGCAGGCGACCGACGGTGAGGCGTGCAGCACCGCCGAGATCGTCTCCTCACGCCCCTCGGGCGCGACGACCTCGGCACGGATCTGCGCCGGGACCGGCACCGTCCGCGTCTGTCCACGCACGGTGGCCGTGACCGGCCCTGCCGTGTAGTTGTGCGCCGACGAGACCAGGATGGTCTCGGCACCCGCCGAAATCAGCTGCTGCCGCAGCTGGTCGTCCAGCTCGGCCCGGTCGAGGATCGCGGTGAGCACCACTCCGGCCCTGCGGCCGTCCGCCCGTGCAGGGTGCTGAGCCCCGTCGCCGGGCGCCGCGATCGGCGGCGCCACCACATAGGCGCTCGAATCCTGCTGCACCTGATCGATCCGGTCTTCGTCCTCCGGGCGCACTCGCAGCCCGATCGTCCACTCGATCAGGTACGCGAGGACCAGCATCAGGCCGAACGCGTAGCCGATCACCGCGAGCAGCGCCACCACCTGATGGCCGAGCAGCGCACCGCCGCCGCCGGCGAAGATCCCGTCCTTGCCGGTCGGATTGACCGCCGCGTCCCCGAAGAAGCCGACCAGCAGCGAGCCGAGAATACCGCCGATGAAGTGCACAGCGACCACGTCGAGCGCGTCGTCATACTTGAAGACGTTCTTTAGGTGCAGCGCCAGGTGGCAGACCAGACCGGCGATCAGTCCGATGGCCACGGCGGCCGCCGTGCCCACGTAGCCGGCGGCGGGGGTGATCGTGGCCAGGCCGGCCACGCCCCCGGTCACCGCGCCGAGCACTGTCATGGTCCGGGTGGTCAGCCATTCGATCAGCAGCCACACGGCCATCGCCGCGGCACCGGCGACCTGGGTGTTGAGCATCGCCTGTGCGGCCAGACCGTCGGCACGCAGACCGTCGCCGGCGTTGAAGCCGAACCAGCCGAACCACAGGATGCCGGCACCGAGAATCACCAGCGGCACCGAATGCGGCAGCGGTGCGCGATCCGGGTACACCCGTCGACGGCCGAGCACGACGAGCAGCGCCAGCACCGCGGCACCGGCCGAAGTGTGAACGACCATTCCGCCGGCCCAGTCCTGAGCACCCATTTTGGTGGCCCAGCCATCGGTGGACCACAGCCAGTGCGCGATCGGCGGATACACCACGATCGACCAGGCGGCCAGCAGCACGATCCAGCCGAACGCTTTGAGCCGGTTGACCACCGCGCCGCTGATCAGCGCAGGAGTGATGATCGCGAACATCATCTGATAGGCGACGAAGGCCAGCGTCGGGATCGCCAGATGGCTTGCGGCATCGACGATGTGCCGCGGATTGTCCGGAGCCTGCCCCAGGTCACCGAGCCCGAACAGCTCGAAGTTCCCGATGAAGCTGGCGTTGTCCTTACCGAAGGCCAGGCTGTAGCCGACGATTATCCAGGTCAGGCTGATCACCGCGATCGGCAGGATGTTCTGCTGGAGCATCACCAGCACACTCCGGCGATCGACCATACCGGCATAGAACACTGCCAGCCCCGGTGTCATGAACAACACTAGAGCGGCACAGATCAACACCCAGGACGTATCGCCGGCGCTGACCGAGACCTGCTCCGCCAGAAGCGATTGCACACCACCATCCATGAAATTTTCCCCCTGCCGAAGACCTCGGCCGGATACTGCTATCGAGGCACACCGTACGGCAGTCGCAATCGGCGCGTAGCCGATCGGCGAAGCCTGGTCCAGATGCCCGTCCGCCGCCTCGCGTCGGACACCTACAGGCCCGACTTCACGACCTTGCCGTCGACGGTCACCGTCGTCTTGCGGGTCTTGACGTTGTAGGTGATCTTCCCGTGCTCGAAGGTCGTGGTGCGCAGATCACCCTTGGCGACCTCGTCGCTGGTCACCGCGCCGAGCGGGCCGGCCGAACCGTTCTTGCCCGACAGCGACGGCTGACCGTCCGCGTCGCGCTCGACGTTCCAGGCGTCCCGGATCCGACCCCAGGTGATGTACGCCGGAGTCCCCTCGTGATCGTTCTTCGCGGTGATCACTCCGCCCTCGAACTGCTGGAAGACCACACCGCTGTCGCGTGTACCGGCATTGTGATCACCGTTGAGCGGCTTACCGAGGCCGTCCTTCTGCTCCTCGGTCGCCGACGCGTACTTCTTAGCGATCGGCCCCGACAGCGTCACCTTGAAGCCGTCCTCGGCGGTCAGCTCCACATCGCCGGCCGCCGCCCCTGCGGCCGAGGCGCTTCCGCTGGTCGACGCCGATCCGGTATCCGTCGTCGTCGACGTATCCGACGCCGCCACCGACGATCCGGTGGTCGACGTCGCGTCGTCGCTGTCCGAGTCGCTGCACCCGGCCACGACGAGTGCAGCGGCGGCCAGGCCGGCGACCAATGCGCCGGTACGACGATGTGCGGTCAGAGTCATGCGGTTCCCTCCGGGTTCTTCACAGCCGGCTCCCCAGGCCGAACGCGGTCCGGTACGACTCAACCAGAGGCTGCGGGCGGTGTCGACCCACACGCGGGCCGGACGGCGCCGGCGCCCGGGCCTACCGCGCTCGTCGAGACGCCCGCTCGACCGATCAGCGCAGTCCGATCATCGCCGATCACTCTGCGCACCTCGGCCCGGACTCCCGACGGTCTCCACCCCACCAACTCGGCTCCACCCCACCGACTATTCGGCGGGGCGGACCCGATTCGGCAGGGCGGACCCAACTCGGCAGGGCTGAACCACACCCATCGGACGCGTGACCTGGAACAACGCGCACCCCTCCGAATTCGGTGACACATTTGTATTTAAATAACCCAAGTTGCGGCTTACTGTGGAGCTATGGCCGACACCACAACGACGAGTCCTGTGCTCGAATCCCTCGAGCTGTACTCCGAACTCGCCGGCGAACCCACCGCCGCCGTCTACCAGCGCTTCTTCGCGCTCCATCCCGAATCGAAGGAAGAGTTCGGCGGCGACGAGATCCTCGAGCAACGCATGATGGCCAGCCTGCTGCAGATGCTCGCCGACCTCGCCGACGGCGATCGCGCCCCCGCCGAATGCGACTACTGGGTGTGGGACCACATCGCCTACGAGGTGGACCTCACCATCGCCTTCGACATGTTCGGCGCCATCGTCGACACCCTGCGCGAGGGCGTCGGCGATCACTGGACGCAGAACATGGAGGACGGGTGGCGGGAGCTGATCGACTCCCTGCGGCCGGTCCTCACCACCACCTTCGAGCAGGCGCAGGGCTGACCAGACGCTCATCGAAACGGCTCCGCAACGCGCCGGACACACCCGTGCGCCACGATGGAAAGACGTGGACTGAGGAGCTGGTGCATGGCGGTAGACGATTCCCCCGCACCCGCTGTCTGGGAACCGGTCCGGCACCAGCTGCAGATCGCCGCCGACACCACCGGCACACGGATCTGGCTCGTCCTCGACGGCCTCGCCCTCGCACACACCACCGACCCGGACATCACCCAGCTGCGCAAGATCATGGTGCACGGCCGCACCCCCGCCGGCGCCCGCACCGACGCCGCAGCCCTGCTGATCCCCGTCCCGCAGACCGGTTCCGTACTCGCGATCGCCAATCCCGACCGGCACCGGCTGCCGGTGCGCGCATTCACTGAACTCGCCGAACAGGTCGATGCCCTCGCCGAACCCGTCATCGCCGCCCGCGAATCCCGCGCCGGTCTCGAAGCAGTCCTGATCAGCGAACTCATCTCCGCCACCCGGGACAGCGCCACCCTCGACCCGTGGACCCGGTCCTTCGGCCTGGCGCCCGGTCAGCGCGTCAAAGTGATCGCCGCCCGAGCCGAAACCGGCAGCAGCACAACCGAAGACGCAGGCGACGCCCACCAGCAGGCCATCGTCCGGGCGTTGCGGGATCTCGGATCCGTCTACTCCGGCCCCACCGTGGCAGGCCTGCACAACCACACGGTCTACGCGATGATCGGGCTGGCCGCGACCGAGACCGGCCCCTCGGACGTCTTCGCCGAGAGCGTGGAGACCATGCTGGAGGTCTTCACCCACCGGCACGGCGCACCGTTCGTCCTCGGCTCCGGAACCACGATGATGACCGGCCCCGGCGACCTCGCTCAGGGCCTGATCAACTCCCGGTCACTGCTCGAACGGCAACTCCGCGCCGTGCCTGCCACCGAGAACGACGACGCTCTGCCTCCCTCGCTGGCCGGCACACTGCTCGCCGACGATCCCGGTCAGACGCAGACGCTCGTCCGCTCCCTGCTCGAACCGATCATCGACTACGACAGCCGGCACGACAGCGACTACCTCAAAACCCTGCGCTGCTTTCTCCTGCACGACGGCGCGATCCGCGCCACCGCCGACGACCTGGGCATCCACATCAACACCCTGCGCTATCGGATCGACCGGATCGAACGCCTCACCCTGCGCGGCCTGTCCCGGATCCCCGACCGCGCCGACTACTACCTGGCGCTCTACCTGTACGAGAGCCCCCGCCGATCCGAACGATCCGACCACCACGGCTGAGCCGCCACCGGATCGAAGCCGGCGATCACCTCGTAGTCGCCGCCGCGCGCCCGGCCGATGTACGCCGGATGCGTGCTGTAGTGCTCATCGTCGAACCCGAACGCGATGCCCTCCGGGTTCTCGTCGACGGTCACCGAGCGCAGCGCCGACCGCATCTCCGCCACCTCGTCGCTGCCGGTCAGTTCGTAGGCGAGCGCCGCCGCCCGCACCCCGTTGTAGGCGCCGACCTGCGCGGCGTGCGCGCGGCGCTGTCCGCGTGCGGCCAGCTCGGCACGGAAGCGCGCATTGGCCGGCGATGTGAGTCCCGAGAAGTAGCTCGCGGCCATGTAGTGCCCGTCGCTCACCTCCGTCGGCATGTGCGCCAGATCGATCTCCGTGGTCACCGTCGCCGCGATCGGCATCGAGGCGGCGGTCAGCCCGGCCCGCCGGTGGGCGGTGTAGAACGAGGCCGTCGACTCCGCTCCGACCAGATTGCAGATGATCACATCGGGGGCGGCTCGGGCGATGTCCTCGATGACCGCATCGAGTTCGGTCTCTCCCAGCGGTGCGAACCAGTCGCCCACCGTCTCCAGCCCGCGCCGCCGTCCGAGCACCTGAATCGCCTCGCCGAGCACCCGCGGATAGATGTAGTCCGATCCGACGAGATACATTCTGCTGCCGAGATTGCCGGCGATCCACTCCAGGTAGCCGCCCAGGAACTGGTTGGGTGACGCACCGCAGTAGAAGACGTTCGGATCGGTCTCCTCGCCCTCGAAGTACGTCGGATAGAGCAGCAGCGCGTCGACCGTCTGCAACGCCGGGCGGACCGCCACCCGCGCCGCCGAGGTGTAGCCGCCGACGAGAACCTTCACCCCGCCGGCCCGCAGCGACACCGCGCCTTCGATGGTCCCGGCCACGTCGGAACGGGTATCGGCGATGACCGGTTCGATCGGCTCCCCGCCGATTCCGCCGGCCGCGTTGATCTGGGACACCGCGGCCAGCGCACCGTCGAGAATCGACTGTCCGATCTCCTGCCGGCGCCCGGTCAGCGAGCAGAGCACACCGAGTTTCACTGTCCCTCCTCACTGCTGTGCCGGGACCGCCCCCGCATGATCCGAGTCTATCGGCGCCGGTCTCCGTCGGCGCCCGAGGCGAACCCCGCACCTGTGACATCGGTGTTCCGATCACGTCTCCCGTGTTTCCGGCCGATGACCACCTCACCTCACAGACCTCCGGCCGCGGGCGTGAAACCCGCAGGTGAGAGCGCCGGCAGCCGATGCGCTGTTGGAGCTTCCTCCAAGCCCCCACCTGGCCGGAGATCCAATTGCCGTCCACTTCCCACCCGGCTTTCATCGGTGCACCAACCACCGACACCACCGGCAAGGAGACCACTCATGACCGAAGCACTCGCACCGGAAACCACTGCGGGACAAAATGTCCGGACCGCCGTCGACATCGGCGGAACGTTCACCGATGTGTTCGTCCAGCGCGCCGACGGACAGATCGTCACCGCCAAATACCCCACCCAGACCGACCCCATCGAAGGCGTCCTGGCCGGGATGCAGCAGGCCGGCGTGGACTGGGCCGACGTCGAGTTCTTCTCGCACGGCACCACCATCGCCACCAACGCGTTGATCACCCGGTCCTTCCCCAAGATCGCACTGGTGACCACCGAGGGATTCCGCGACGTCATCGAGATCCGCCGCGGCGACCGCGAGTCGTGGGACCCCTACCAGGAAGTGGCCGCACCGTTCGTGCAGCGGCGCAACCGGCTCACCGTCCCCGAGCGGATCGGCTACGACGGCGCCGTCCTCACCCCGCTCGACGAGGAGAAGGCCCGCGAAGTGGCCCGTGTCCTGCGCCGCCGCGAGATCGAGACCGTCGCCGTCTGCTTCGTCAACTCGTTCACCAACCCGGCCCACGAGATCCTGATGGCCGAGATCCTCGCCGAAGAACTGCCGGGCGTGGCGATCACCACCTCCTCGGATGTGCTTCCGGAGATCTTCGAGTACGAGCGCTTCTCCACCACTGTGGCCAACGCGGCCCTGGTGCCGATCATCGGCCCGTACGCACACACCCTCGAGGAGCGGCTCGCCGAGTCCGGCTATCAGCACGACGTGCTGCTGCTGCATTCGGGCGGCGGCGTGATGACTCCGGCGATGGCGGAGAAGTACGGTGCCCGCCTGGCCGCCTCCGGTATCGCGGCCGGCGCCATCGCCTCCCGGCACATCGCCCGCCAGTGCGGATACGAGAACTCCATCGGCTTCGACATGGGCGGCACCTCCACCGACGTCTCGCTCACTGAGAACGGCGTCCTGGGCACCACCAACACCTGGAGTGTCGAATTCGGCTACCCGATCTGCTTCCCCAGCATCGAGGTACTCACCATCGGCGCCGGCGGAGGCTCCATCGCCTGGCTCGACGACGCCGGCTCGCTGCGCAACGGCCCCCAGTCGGCCGGCTCCGATCCCGGCCCGGCCTGCTACGGCGGTGACGGCCTGCTGGCCACCAACACCGACGCGAACCTGGTACTCGGCACCGTCGGCACCACCCTGGCCGGCGGCGTGAAGACTCTGGACGTGCAGCGCGCCAAGGAGGCCATCGCTCTGGTCGCCGAGCCGCTCGGCCTGGACGTGGAGACCGCGGCACAGTCGATCATCAAGGTGGCCAACGCCAACATGGCCGACGCCGTCCGGCTCATCTCCATCCGCAAGGGTCACGACCCTCGCGACTTCGCTCTCGTCGGCTTCGGCGGCGCCGGACCGCTGCACGCCGCCTACCTGGCCAAGGACCTGGGCATCCCGACCGTCATCATCCCGCCGCACCCCGGCGTCACCTCGGCGATGGGCTGCATGCTCGTCGACGTCCAGCACGACATCACCAAGATGTACCTCGCCGACACCGCCGAGGCCGACCTCAAGCACCTCGCGGACTCCTTCGTCGAACTGCAGCAGGAGGGCAAGCAGCGGCTCGTCGCCGAACACGTCGCCGAGGAGGACATGGTCTTCGAGTACTTCCTGGACATGCGTTACGCCGGCCAGTGGCGGGCGATCGAAGTTCCGGTCACCATGCCGCTTACCAGTCTCGACGACGTCGTCGCCACCTTCCACGCCACACACCACAAGGAGCACAACTTCGCCGCCGAGGACGAGGCCGTGGAGATCTACCGGATCTCGGTGCGCGCGATCGGCTTGACCGCCAAGGGCGACGCCGCGCCGGCCGAACTGATCGACCCGGCGTCGTTCAGCCCGGAGGCGATCGACGGCCGCGAGGTCCTCTTCCCCGATGAGGACGCCCGGATCCTCACCCCGATCTACGACCGCGCCATGCTGCCGCCCGGCGCCGAGTTCGCCGGTCCGGCCATCGTCGACCAGCTCGACACCACCACCGTCGTGCCTCCGGCCACGCACGTCAAGGTCGACGAGTACTCCAACCTGATCATCACCTACACCGACTGAACGTCCGCACCGAAAACCGCCACACACCAAAAGAATTCAGGAGAACGTCATGCCTACCAGCCTCGATCCCGTGACCTTCGAAGTGATCAAGAACGCCTTCGTCAACACCGTCGACCAGATGGCCGAGCAGATCTTCCGCACCTGCTACTCCTTCGTCATCTACTCGCGCGACTTCTCGTCCGCACTGTGCGACACCGAGGGCAACACCGTCATGCAGGGCACCGGTGACATCGCCGCCCACGTCGGCACGCTGCACTACACCGCCAAAGCCGTGATCCGCGACTTCGCGGGCGACATCCATCCCGGCGACGTCTTCGTGATCAACGACCCGTACGAGGGCGGCAGTCACTTCAACGACACCCGCATCATCCGGCCGATCTACTACCGGGGCGAACTCCTCGGCTACGCCCAGGCCAACGGCCACTGGGCCGACGTCGGTGGTGCCACGCCCGGCTCGTTCAACGTCAAGGCCCTCGACCACATGGGTGAGGGCCTGCGCATCCCGGCCACCCGGCTGTGGAGCAAGGGCGAGTTCCTCACCGACGTGGCGCAGCTGATCGCCAAGAACACCCGCAACCCGCGCGACATCATCGGCGACATGCAGGCGCAGGCCGAGGCGACCAAGGTGGCCGAACGGGAGATGGTGCGGCTGTGCGACAAGTACGGCGTCGAGACCATCAAGACCGCGATGGTCGAGGTGCAGGACTACGTCGAGGAGCTCACCCGCGCCAAGATCGCCGACCTGCCCGACGGCGTCTGGTACACCGAGGACTACATCGACCAGGATCCGGCGCTCGACGAGGGCCTGATCCCGGTCACCATGAAGATGACCATCTCCGGCGACTCGGTGCACTACGACCTGTCCGACTCGCACGCCTCGATCTCGTCGATGCTCAACGCCGGCTTCGGCGGATCGTTCGCCGGCATCGTGGCCGGCACCAAGATGCAGTTCCCGGACATCCCGCTCAACTCCGGCTTCTACCGTGTGGTCACCGCCGACCTCGGTCCGATCGGCACCGTCGTCAACGCCGAATGGCCCCGGCCGTGCGCCGGTTTCTGCTCCGGTCCGTTCGAGAAGATCATGAACTCGGTCTTCGAGATCTGGTCCGACATCCAGCCCGAGCGGGCCATGGCCGCCACGTTCAACCTCGAGTACCTGCTGGTCGGCGGCAAGGACAATCGCAACGGCGGCAACGGAAACTACATGTGGTACGACTGGATGATGGGCGGCTGGGGCGCCCGCAACGGCGCCGACGGCTACAACGCCTCCGCCCCGATCTTCGGCGTCCAGTACGGCACCCAGCCCTTCGAAGGCCAGGAGCGCCTGGCCCCGGTGCTCACCTCCTGCCACGACCTCGTCCCCGACTCCGGTGGTCCCGGTAAGTTCCGCGGCGGGCTGGGCGCCGAAAAGGGCGGGCGCCTGTGGGCCAGCGACAACACCGTGATGTCGTACTGCTGCGACCGGGAACGCTCGGTCACCTGGGGTCTGTGGGGCGGCCTGCCGTCGATCCCCCACGGCGTCTGGCTCAACAAGGGCACCGAAGACGAGGAGTACCTGGGCTCGATCTTCGCCGCGGTGCCGATCAAGTCCGGCGACGAGTTCACCCGGCCGTCGGCCGGCGGCGGCGGGCTCGGGGATCCGTTGCAGCGCAGCGTCGACGAGGTCCTCGAGGACGTGATCGACGGCTACGTCACCATCGCCCGGGCCGAGGCCGACTACGGCGTGGTGATCACCGAGATCGACCCGGAGATCTGCGAATACGCCGTCGACGAGGAGGCCACCGCCCGGGCCCGCGAGTACATCCGCACGCACCGCAAGGACTGGATGGTCCGGGATCCGCAGGAGGTCTCGGAGGAGTACCAGCGCAAGCTGATCAACGAGATGGACTGCGTCCGCCGGTTCGGTGTCATCCTCGACTGGGGCACCGGCGAGGTACTCGAAGAGTCCACCGCACAGTTCCGCGACATGCTGGCCCGCCGCACGCTCGTGCACTGGACCGACGACCCCGATCAGCCGTACGTTCCGGGCACGCTGCGTCCGCACGACGCCGTGATCGCCTGACCCGGACACCCGAGAAACGAAGGCGCTCACCATGACTGTGCAAGCTCCCGAAGCCGCCGCCGGCGGCGGCGCCGCGGTCCCGCCGCTGCGCATCACCCATCACGACGACCCCCGCGTGCTGGCCAAAGCCGCCGCCGAGGACTACTCGCTGCACATCGTGCCGCTGTCCTGGCGGACCGGCCGGGCCTCGGTCGCCATGGCCTGGACCGGCCTGATGAGTGCGATGTTCTTCGTCGTCGTCGGGGCCACCGTCGCCCTCGTCGTCGGCACCGTCGACTCACTGATCGGCATCGGCTTGTCGGTGCTGGCCTACGGTGCGATCAACGCGGTGGCCGCGAGATTCGCCGCGGAGTCCGGGACCAGCGTGTCGCTGTTCTCCCGGGTCCTGTTCGGCCGGGCCGGGTCGGCGTTCGCCGCCGCCCTGTTCGGCATCACCATCACCTACTACGTGGTGGCCGAGGGCGCCATCGTCGCGTCGGCGCTGCACGCCTACTTCGGCTCGCTGCCGATCGCGTTCTGGTCGCTGGTCGTCGTGCTCTATCAGGCGCCGCTGGCCTGGCGCGGGGTGACGACCTGGCTCGACAAACTCAACGGCGTGCTGCTGCCGCTGTACGTGCTCGGTCTGATCGGGTCCGTGGTGTGGGCGATCGCCGAGTACGGCTACCACAACGAATGGCTCACCTACCGGCCCGAAGCGGCCGCGGACCTCTCGGTGCCCGGCTGGTGGTACGCGTTCGTCATCTACATGGGCGTCTGGGTGGTCACCATGATGGCGTGGGACTTTGCCCGCTTCGGCAAGCCCGAGGACGCGAAGTTCAACGGCCGGGTCACCTTCGGCACACCGTTCTACGTGGTGACCCTCCTGGTCAATGCGATGGTCGGCATCTTCCTCGCGCAGACCATCACCATCGCCGGGCCGCTGTCAGAGGAGTCCGCCATCCTCGGAGTGGTCGGGATGATGGGGATCTGGGGTCTGCTGTGGGTGCTCGCATCCCAGACCCGGGTCAACGCCGGCAACTTCTATCTGGCGTCGACCAACTTCCAGAACTTCTTCGCCCGCACGGTGAAACTGCAACTGCCGCGAACGTTCTGGGTCGGCGTGGTCGCGGTGATCGTCTATCTGATGATGCTCACCGACGTGCTCACCTGGATCACCACCTCACTGCAGTACCAGGGCGTGCTGATCGTCGGCTGGGTGGCGGTGGCGCTGGTGCACATCGGCTGGATGCGGCTGACCGGGCGGCACGCCGACTCGCTTGAGTTCCGGCCCGGACGGGTGCCGGCCGTCAATCCCGCCGGCACCGGCGCCTGGGGGATCTCCGCCGTGGTCGGCATTCTGATGGTGGCACTCGGCGGCGGGGACGGCGCCGTCTGGGCTCCCGTGGTCTCCTTCGTCCTGGCCGGCGCCCTCTATGCGGCGGCGCTGGCGGTACGCAGGGAGTCGTGGTTCACCCTGGCCCGGCCGTTCGACCCGCGCCACGACGTCGACGACGTCTGGGACAGCCGGATCGAGTGCCACCGCTGCGGTGACAGCTACATCGCCTACGAGATGGACCGTGATCCGTCGGCCGCGCATCAGGCCATCTGCCTGGCGTGCGCCTCCGACGATCTGGAGTTCCAGCGGGCCGCGACCGCCGAGGCGAAGGCCCTGCGGGATGTGGAAGGAGCCCCCAGCGCCACGGTGTGACCGCGGTACACGACGAGCCCGAGATCCCACCCCGCACTCATCCGGGGTGGGATCTCGGTGTGTCAGTCGGCCTCGTGGCGGCCCATGGCGTGCTGGACGTCGTGCTCGCGGTCGATCTCGCCGAGACCCAGACTGTGGCCGGCATTGGTCATCATGTCCGACGGCCCGGAGTTGTCCATCGCCAGGAACTCGGCGGTCTGCCGGTCGGCGGATTTCTGCCGGTCGGCGGATTCGCCGGACGGCTCGGGTTCGGCGTTCTCCTGCTCCGTCGCGTCCTCGGCCGACGGCGCCGGTGCGGTGAGCGGCTTGCCGGTGTCGGGGTCGATCCCGTGGCGTCGCAGGGTCGCCGCACGGCGCTCCATGCCCTGACGCATCATGGCCCCCTGCGCGGCCACCATCATGGTGGACTTGCCGGCCAGGATCCGGTCCACTTCCTTCGACTCGCGCCACCGCTTGCCGACGATCATGCAGGCGACGCCGATCAGCGCGTAGATGCCCATCTGCAGGAAGCCGCGCCAATACGGCTCGCCCACCCCGTACAGGATCTGCTTGACCATCTCGGTGATGCCGTGGCCCACCACGAACGGCTGCAGGAATCCGAAGAAGTCCGGGATCATCCAGGTCGCGAACGCCGCCCCCGACGCCGGCATCGACAGGAAGATGAACAGCAGCATCGCCGGGGCGGTGATGAACCGGCCGAAGAAGTACGACGCCCCGTTCACGAACAAGCCGATCGCGAAGATCCACAGGAACGCCAGCCCCACCAGCTGGAAGAAGTGGCTCATGTCGTACACGCCGAAGCCGGCGCCCACGATGAGGTTGGCGACCAGCGACAGCACCACCGCGCCGCCGGCCAGAATGCTCAGCCGCATCCAGTGCCCCAGCGGCGCGCCCATCATGCCGATGAACATCGCCACCATGTAGCCGGCGATGCACCACGACAGCATCATGTACATCGCGCCCTGCCCGAACGCGTCGGACTCCGGCAGCGGTGCGATGTCGGTGAAGGTGATCCCGTTCTGCGCAGCGAAGACCTGCTGCAGCGACTGCCGCGCCATACTCGCGCTCTGGTACTGGTGGGCGCTCGCGACGAAGACCTCCGCCTTGCCCTGCCCGTCGGCCGGAAGCTGCAGTGCCGCCGCCTCACTGCCGTCGCGCACCGCATCGATCGCCTTGTCCCGGTCCGGATAGATGCTGAAATCGAAAGTGCCCGGAGCGTGCTGCTCCACCTTCTCCATCGTCACCGCCGCGGCCGGCGAGTTCACCACGGCCACCGGGATGTGGTGCACCTGCGGCGAATGGAAGGCACCGATGTAGCACAGGCAGAACGCGATGATGAAGAACAGCGGCATCCACAACTGGAGGCCGATCATCTGCGCCGCCGGCGGCAGCTTTCCGTACTGTTCCCGCCACCACGTCGTCACCTTCGACATGCGCACCTCTTCACTCTCGCCGCTCACGAATCCGGCCACGACCGCACGCGCCGCCACCGCAGGTTCGCATCCGATAGTCGTCCCCCACCGGCGGATTCGGCAACTCGGGCAAAAGGTGCGACGCCCTCGCCGAGCGGACCGCGGCGCTGCCGGCTCAGCCCAGGTGCGCCTGCACCTCGGCACTCGACTTGTCGAGCCGCTCGAGCCGCCCTTCGGTCATCGACGCGATCTGGTCGACGACCACGCGCACCCGCTGATCCTCACTCTCCGCCGCCTCCCAGCGCGGCACGAAGAACGGGTCCAGATTGCCCGGCGCGGTGTTCAGCAGCAGCGTGCCCACCCGGTGGATGCGCTCGCGCTGACGGTCCTGGTTGGCCCGATGCCGGCGGTCGGAGAAGATGAACCGCAACGCCACCGTCTTGAGGGTGGCCACCTCCGCCGCGATCTCCGACGGCACCGACAGGTCGGCGTCGTACCGGCGCAGCGGCCGCTGGCCTTCGGCCGTGCGGGTCGCCGTGATCGCCGCCGACGCGAACCGTCCGATCAGCTCCGAGGTGAGCCGCTTGAGCCGCACCGAGGCGTCGAGCGAGCCGTCGTACGCGCCCAGCGACGCGAAGATCTCCATCTCCGACAGCCGCTGCGCCGCGTCGACGAGCGCCTCCGGATCCAGACCGTCGAAGTAGCGCACCCCGAGTTCGGCGAGCTCGCTCTGGTCGTCGGCGGATCCCAACTGCCGCAAGTCGATCCGGCCGCCGATCACACCGTCCTCGAGGTCGTGCACCGAATAGGCGACGTCGTCGGACCAGTCCATCACCTGCGCCTCGAGGCACCGCCGCCCCTCCGGCGCGCCCTCGCGCACCCAGGCCAGCGCGGGCTCGTCCTCCACATAGGCGCCGTACTTGGTGCCCGGCGCCTTGCGGCTCCACGGGTACTTGAGGGTGGCGTCGAGCGAGGCCCGCGTCAGATTCAGGCCGGCGCTGCGCCCGTTGGGCCCGAGCACCTTCGGTTCGAGGCTGGTGAGGATCCGCAGATTCTGCGCATTGCCCTCGAAGCCGCCGTGATCGCGCGCCAGTTCCTCCAGTGCGCGTTCACCGTTGTGCCCGTACGGCGGATGCCCGATGTCGTGGGCCAGCCCGGCCAGCTCCACCAGATCCGGGTCGCAGCCGAGGCCGACGGCGATGCCGCGCCCGATCTGTCCCACCTCCAGGGAGTGGGTGAGCCGGGTGCGCGGGTTGTCGCCTTCGCGGGGACCGACCACCTGGGTCTTGTCGGCCAGGCGCCGCAGTGCCGCACAGTGCAGCACGCGTGCCCGGTCCCGCGCGAAGTCGCTGCGGTGATCGGTCGCCGGCTGCGCGATGGCCGCCACCTTGGGAGCCTCGCTCACCACCCGCGCCACATCGTGCGCGGTGTAGACGGCCATCGCCGGACCGGCGGACCGATCGTCGGCTGGGACAGACAATCTCGTCGTCGTCAGCTCAGTCGTTGGACCAGTTGCGCGAACCCGCGAGGTCCATCAGCCGCGAGCGGATCGCCTGGATCTGCCGTGCGGTCAGGTCCGGCGAGGCGTCGAGCAGCAGTTCGGTGAACTCGTTGAACAGCGAGCCGCCGCCGCGGTGCTGCTGGCGGCGCGGACCCCGGTCGAACCGGTCGCCGCGATCACCGCGGTCCCGGCGATCCCCGCGGTCGTGCCGGTCGCCGCGGCCGCGGAAGTCGTCGCGGCGCTGCGCGCGCTCGGCCGCCGGATCCCCCTCCGGCGCCTCCTGGGTGACCTTCACATTGGTCGCCTTGGATCCACGCTCGGTGTCCTCGACCTCGAACTCCACGACGGCACCGGGCCGCAGCAGGTTCTCATCGATGTCCACGTCGTTGATGTGCAGGAAAACGTCGTCCCCGCCCTCCTCGGGCGAGAGGAAACCGAAACCCCGGTTCGTGTCGAAATGCACGACCTTGCCACTGACAGCCACCACTGAACTCACTCTCTGCGGCCCCTGATTCCGGGCCCCTTGCCCGCTTGTCGATCGCCTTCCACCACTATGCCTCATCGGCAACCAGATCTCGCACCGAAATCGCAGGTCCGCCCCGGTTCTGTGGCGGGCGGCACGCGAGCGGCCCCACCCGCGGCCCGCGCGGCGCTAGCGTGGATGCCAGTTCCATCCGCCGCGCAGCAGGGAGCACACCATGGCCTACACCGTCTCCGACCTCATCCTCGACACCGTGCACGCCGCCGGTGTCCACCGCATCTACGGCATTCCCGGAGACTCCCTCAACGGCTTCACCGACGCCTTGCGGACCAGCGACGACGTCTCCTGGCAGCACGTCCGGCACGAGGAGGCGGCGGCCTTCGCCGCGGCCGGCGAGGCCGGGCTGACCGGTGAACTCGCCGTCTGCGCCGGCAGCTGCGGGCCGGGCAACCTGCACCTGGTGAACGGCCTGTACGACGCTCACCGGTCACGGGTGCCGGTGCTGGCGATCGCCGCGCACATCCCGGGCAGCGAGATCGGCACCGGCTACTTCCAGGAGACCCACCCGGAGAAGCTCTTCGACGAATGCAGCGACTACTGCGAGCTGGTGCGCAGCGTCGACCAGCTCCCCCGCGTCCTCGACATCGCCGTGCGCACGGCCGTGGAGAAGCGCACCGTGGCGGTGCTGGTGATCCCGGGGGAACTGTTCCTGGCGAAGATCGACCGGCCCAAGCGCCCGGGCCGGATCCGGCCCACCCATCCGGTGATCCGGCCGTCCGACGAGGAGCTGCACCTGGCCGCGGTCCGGCTCAACTCCTCGGAGCGGGTGACCGTTCTGGCCGGTGCCGGCGCGGCCGGCGCGCACGATCAGCTCGTCGCCCTCGCCCAGAAACTGCAGGCACCGGTGGTGCATGCGCTGCGCGGCAAAGACGCCGTCGAGTACGACAATCCGTGCGATGTGGGGATGACCGGACTGCTCGGCTTCTCCTCCGGCTATCACGCGATCGAGAAGTGCGACACCCTGCTGCTGATCGGCACCGACTTCCCGTACAGCCAGTTCCTGCCCGACGACGCCTACACCATCCAGCTCGACGTGCGCGGCGAGCAGATCGGCCGGCGCACCCGGGTGGATCTGCCGCTGGTCGGCGCCGCCGCCGACACCCTGCCGGCGCTCACCGAGCTGATCAAGGACGGGCGCGACGACGAGCATCTGCGCACCGCCCGTGAGCATTACGCGCAGAACCGCGGCTTCCTCGACGAGCTCGCCGCCCCAGACGACGAGCTGCCGATCCGGCCCGAATACCTCACCCGGGTGATCGACCGGCTCGCCGCCCACGACACGGTCTTCACCGCCGACGTGGGCTCACCGGTGGTGTGGGCCGCCCGCTACCTGACGATGAACGGCGCCCGCCGGCTGATCGGCTCGTTCAACCACGGCTCCATGGCCAATGCGCTCTCCCAGGCCGTCGGCGCCTCGTCGGCCGCACCCGGCCGGCAGGTGATCGCGCTGGCCGGCGACGGCGGGCTGGCCATGCTCCTGGGCGAACTGCTCACCCTGGTGCAGAACGATCTGCCGGTGAAGATCGTCGTGTTCAACAACTCGTCGCTGAACTTCGTGGAGCTGGAGATGAAGGCCGCAGGCTTCGTCACCTTCGGTACCGACCTGCACAACCCGGACTTCGCGAAAGTTGCCGAGGCGACCGGCATCTACGGCCGCCGGGTGAGCGCGGCGAGCGAGGTGGAGGACGCGGTGGCCGAGTTCCTGGCGCACGACGGCCCCGCACTGCTCGACGTGATCACCGCCCGGCAGGAGCTGTCGATCCCGCCGGCGATCTCCGCCGCCCAGGCCAAGGGCTTCACCCTGTGGGCACTGCGCACCGTGCTGTCCGGGCGCGGCGACGAACTGCTCGACCTGGCCGAGACCAACCTGTTCAGTCGCCTCAAGCGCTGATCGGCACGGCCCCGCCGGCCGGGTGCCCGCCGGGTGTCCGCCGAACACCCGACACGCCGTAACTGCGGGGTGAGCGACGGAAACACTGAAGGCGCACTCTAGGGTTTCTTGCATGATTGCCGCTCCCCCGGTGACCGGACGACGTTCTCCGCTGATCGACGCTCCCCACCCGCCGACAGCGCTCCGCCTGCCTCACCGCGCCCTGGGCGCGCTCAGCCTCGCCGCCTCGGCCGCGCTGCTGACCGCCTGCGTCAACGACGGCCCGGTGCCCGACGGCAGCGCCGGAACCGCCGCTGCCGCAACATCGTCGGTCGACGAGCCGGCCACCTTCTCCGGCACCCCCACCGTCTGCGTGCTCAACGCCGGCGGCACCACCGGACTCGGCGCCACCGTTAACGCGGCGATGACCCGTGCCGGCTTCACCATCGCCGAGGAACCCACCAACCTGGTCACCTCCGCGGTCGTGGAGAACACCGTCTTCTACCGGGCCGGCCAGCGCGCCGAAGCCCAGCAGGTGGCCGACGCGGTGCCCGGCGGCGCACAGGTGCAGCCGCGCCCGGCCGGCTTCACCCGGTGCGGGGACGCGGTGGCCGTCGTCGTTCTCTCCGCCTGATCCGCCGGGCCCGGCCCGACGGCCGTGCCGCACCGTCCTACCTTTAGGGTGAGGCGGTGACTTCGCTCCGACGTGGCGCCGTAGCCGCCAGCGCCGCCCTGATCGGCCTCTCCGCCCCACTCACCGCAGTCAGCGGACTCGCCGGCGCCGCCGTCACCGCCCCGGTCGGCGGCGGCACCGCGATCGTCGTCGACGGCAAGGCGACCTGCACGATGACCGCCGTGGGCCGTGACCGCAGCGGGCGTCTGGTGGGTCTGACCGCCGGGCACTGCGGGAAGGTCGGCGCCTGGGTCGGCGCCGAACGGCATTCGCGGGCGGGCGTGATCGGGCAGGTGGCGCTCACCTCGACGCGCAGCGACGTGGCCGTGATCGCCCTCTACCCCGAGCGGGTGCGCCCGACGCGCACGGTCGGCCGCGCCACCGTCACCGGTATCGGCACGTTCCCGGGTCCGGGCACCACCGTCTGCAAGCAGGGCCGGACCACCGGATTCACCTGCGGCCCTGTGCTGTACGGCGCCGGGAACCGGTCGAGCAGTTATGTGTGCGGCAACTCCGGCGACTCCGGCGCCCCGATCCTGCAGGGCCGACGCCTGGTGGCGATGCTCAACGGCCGGCAGAAGATCCCCGGTACCGATGTGGCCGTGCACTGTTACAACCCGAACGTCCCGATCTTCACCCCCACCGTCGCCACCTCCATCACCTCGGTACTGGCCGAGTTGAACCGGCGCGGCGGCACCGGAGCCGGGTTCCGACTGATCTGACCGCAAAGATCGTCCGCTGAGAGCGCCTCCGAGGGCAAATAGCCCTCGGAGCGGCGCTGAGCGGACGATCTTTGCAGCGCTACTCCAAGACGCGGGCGAAGAAACCGTCGAACGCCGCCCACTGCGCGGCGTCGAGGTCGGTGTGCTCACCGCCCGCCACCGCCGCCCGATACGGCACCCCGTTCAGGGTCAGGTCGGCGGCCAGTTTGGCGTGCAGCGGCGACGGCACCGTCAGATCGAGGGTGTTGAGCACCAGCAGGATCGGCGCGTCGTAGCCGCTGACCGGCACCGCCATGTAGCGGTGCAGCGCCGCCGGCAGCGGCCCCTGACCGAGCGGCCGGCTCAGCAGCGAGCCGAAGGCCATGCCCTCGTCCCATTCCGGGCGGCACTGGTCGTCAATCGAGTCGACGAACTTCCGGCCCGCCGGGGTCAGATAGCTGTTCACCCGCGCCGACGGGTCGGCGTCCCGCAGGCCGGCGAGGATGGCGCCTAGGAAGCCGTAGCTGCCGCCGAGCGGCGGCACAGGCGGGACGTACGGTCCCAGCAGCGGCATCACCTTCTCCACGTCCGACTCGGGGTCGATGGCCACCACGCCGCGGAAATCGGTCTTGGGACCGTAGGTCTGCTGCCGGTGCGCGGTGACCAGCGCGGCCTGACCGCCCTGCGAATCACCGGTGACCGCCCAGGTCCGCGAGAGAGTCGGCTCGAGGCTGCGGGCGGCCGTGAACAGGTCGATGGTGGCGGCGGATTCGCTGCGGCCGTCGAGATACGGGTGCACGCCGGTGTCGTACGGCCCGAGGCCCACATAGTCCGGTGCGATCACCGCGTACCCGGACCGCACCAGCCGGGTGATGTAGCGGTTCTCCTGCGCATCGGCGAAACTCTGTCCGCCGCAGCCCGTTCCGTAGCCTGAGGTCCCGTGGTCGTAGGCCACCACCGGCCAGCCGCCGGCGGGCGCCGGGCCGTCGGGCAGGAAGAGGGCGCCGCTGGCCTTGACCGGCCGGCCGTCGGAGTTCTGCGTCCAGTAGTAGATCGCACGCCCGTTGTTCAGGCCGCGCCAGCCGTCGGGCCGGACGGTCTGCCCGATCACGCTTCCGAACTTCCCGGTCTCCTCGGCCTGCGCCGGTGCTCCGGCACCGCCGGAGAGCAGCGAGACCGACAGCGCCGCGCTGACGGCAAGGATCAGGGCTCGAGTTCGGCGACCTGCACGCATGTGTTCACTTCCACTTCTCCGGCGGTTTCCCTGTGCTTCTCCGAACACTAACCCTTGAGCGGCGGGGCCGACAGCCGGATCGGGGCAGGCGGGGCGGTCGGGCGCATCGCGCTGTCGGTGGCTGCTGCTCTACTGAACACGTGCCGTTGCGCGCCGGCCGCGGCATCGCTTCGATCGGGGGATTCGAGATGAGCCTGCATCGCCGACTGACCACCGGGGATCTGCGGCGGATGATCGCCGAGCTCCGGGCACAGCTGCCCGACGGCTACGACCCGTGGCTGGACCACTGGGCTGCGCCGTACGACTGCGACTGCTGCGCGGACGTGCTCGACGAGGACCAGCCGGAGACGGGCTGGCCGCGGGCCGGCTGATCGGCCGGTCCCGCAGCGCGCCGGATCAGGCGCCGAGGAGTTTGCCGCCCAGGTACTCGGACACCTTGTCCAGGGCGACGCGCTCCTGCGTCATGGTGTCGCGTTCGCGGATGGTGACGGCCTGGTCGTCGAGGGTGTCGAAGTCGACGGTGACGCAGAACGGGGTGCCGATCTCGTCCTGGCGGCGGTACCGCTTGCCGATGCCCTGCGCGTCGTCGAAATCGATGTTCCAGTGCTTGCGCAGTTCGGCGGCCAGGTCGCGCGCCTTGGGCGAGAGCTGCTCGTTGCGCGAGAGCGGGAGCACCGCGGCCTTGACCGGGGCCAGGCGCCGGTCGAGCTTGAGGACGGTGCGCGAGTCGGTGCCGCCCTTGGCGTTGGGCACCTCCTCCTCGGTGTAGGCGTCGCACAGGAAGGCCATCAGCGAGCGGCCCAGGCCGGCCGCCGGCTCGATCACGTACGGGGTGTACTTCTCGCCGCTGGCCTGGTCGAAGTAGACCAGGTCCTCGCCGGAGTGCTCGCTGTGCGTGGACAGGTCGAAGTCGGTGCGGTTGGCGATGCCCTCGAGCTCACCCCACGGGCTGCCGGCGAAGTCGAACTTGTACTCGATGTCGATGGTGCCCTTGGAGTAGTGCGAGAGCTTCTCGAGCGGGTGCTCGTACAGCCGCAGGTTGTCCTCCTGGATGCCCAGGTCGACGTACCAGTTCTTGCGGGTCTCGATCCAGTACTTGTGCCAGTGGTCGTCCTCGCCCGGCTTGACGAAGAACTCCATCTCCATCTGCTCGAACTCGCGGGTGCGGAAGATGAAGTTGCCCGGCGTGATCTCGTTGCGGAAGCTCTTGCCGATCTGCGCGATGCCGAACGGCGGCTTCTTGCGGGCGGTGGTCATCACGTTCTTGAAGTTGATGAAGATGCCCTGCGCGGTCTCCGGACGCAGATAGTGCAGACCCTCGTCGGACTCGATCGGGCCGAGGTAGGTCTTGAGCATCATGTTGAAGTCGCGGGGCTCGGTCCACTGCCCCTTGGTGCCGCAGTCGGGGCAGGCGATCAGGTCCATCGACACCGTGTCCGGATCGTCGATGCCCTTCTTGGCGGCGTAGGCCTCCTGCAGGTGGTCCTGGCGGTGCCGCTTGTGGCAGTTGAGACATTCGACGAGCGGGTCGTTGAACACCGAGACGTGGCCGGAGGCCACCCACACCGGGCGGGGCAGGATCACCGACGAGTCCAGGCCCACGACGTCGTCGCGGGAGGTGACCATCGCACGCCACCACTGGTCCTTGATGTTGTTCTTGAGCTCCACTCCCAGCGGGCCGTAGTCCCAGGCGGAGCGGGTACCGCCGTAGATCTCACCGCACGGGTACACCAGGCCCCGCCGCTTGGCGAGATTGACGACGGCATCGACTTTGGACTGCACAGCCACGGTTAACGCATCTCCAGGACGTAGGGGTGTTGCGCGAGCGGCCGCGGAAGCGCCGCACGTTTCCTATACAGGGTAGTCACTCCCGGCGGGCCGGCCGGACACGGCCCACACGGCGGGCCGCCCAGTTGGCAACCGTTTTCAGCTAGACTTGATTCCTGCCCGCATCACCGAAGGATCCCACCGTGAGTCACCCCAGCCCGCTCGCCACTGCGCCGCTCGCCACCCCGCCGCTCGCACCGGCCCTGGCCGACGACGGTCGGCTGCCCGCCGCGGCGCTGACCGCCCAGGACCACCAGGCGACCAGCGATCTGCTGCGGGCACTCGCGGCTCCGGCCCGCGTGGCGATCGTGCTGGCCTTGCGCGAACGTGCCATGTGCGTGCACGAGCTGGTCGACGCCCTGCATCTGAACCAGCCCCAGGTGAGCCAGCATCTGAAGGTGCTCAAGACCTCGGGCGTGGTGGAGGGCCATCGGCGCGGGCGCGAGGTGGAATACGTGCTGACCGACGAGCACATCGCGCACATCGTCTGCGATGCCCTCAGTCACGCCACCGAGGGCCGCGAGGTGGAGCCGTGACCACCCCGCCGCTCACCGGCCAGCGCACCACCCGCCAGCGCGAGGCCATCGCCTCGGTGCTGGCCACCACCGACGACTTCCTCTCCGCGCAGCAACTCCACGACGAACTCACCGCACGCGGCGAGAAGATCGGGCTGACCACCGTCTACCGCAACCTGCAGGCACTCACCCGCACCGGCCAGGTGGACGCGATCTGGGACGGCACCGGCGAGACCCGGTACCGGCACTGCTCCGACGGGCACCACCACCATCTGGTGTGCCGAGAATGCGGGTCGACGGTCGAGGTGCAGGCCGAGCCGGTGGAGACCTGGGCCGAGCAGGTGGCCCGCCACCACGGGTTCAGCGCCATCAGTCACACCGTCGAGATCTTCGGCACCTGTCGCGACTGCACCGCCGCCGCCGAGGACTGACTTCTCGCCTGCCGGGGCCTCGATACACCGCCCTCGTCCCTCGGGCGGCACTCGGCCACCAAAACCAGTGCCCCCAGGAGAGCAGTACCCTCGGGAACGCGCTCGACCACGCGCCGGAGGAGCGGGCCGCGGCTGGGCTACGAACCGTCGTGCTGGGCGACGCAGAACTGGTTGCCGTCGGGGTCGGCGAGGACCGTCCAGGCGAACCCCGGCATCTGTTCCTCGGCCACGACGGTGGCGCCGGCTGCCGTCAACCGGGCGACCTCGGCAGCGCGGTCGTCGGTGGCGATCCAGGTGCAGGCGGTTCTTACCGGGCGTCGGATCGTCGACCTTCTGGAACGCCAGGAACGGACGACCCTCACCGATCGAGATCCGGACGAACCAGCCGTCGTTGGTCTCCAGGACCTCCCCGCCGAGCTGCTGTGCCCACCAGCCGCCGAGGCTCTCGGCGTCCTGCGTGTCCACGGTGATCATCCCGAGCGAAAGCGTCATGGTCTCACCGTAGTTCCGGCGGGCCCGTCGACGGTCGGTTGTGGGGGAATCGGCCGGGCGGGTGGGGCCTCGATACACCGCCCTCGTACCTCGGGCGGCACTCGACCACCAACGAAAGGGCCCCGGGCACTGACGAAAGGGCACTCGACCACCAACGAAAGGTCCCGGGCACTGACAGAGCGGTGCCCGGCAGCGGTGACACGGTCTAGGTGGCGCCGCCGAAGCGGCGGTCGCGGCGGGCGTACTCCAGGCACGCATTCCACAGGTCGCGGCGGTCGAAGTCGGGGAAGAGCTTCTCCTGGTAGACCATCTCGGCGTAGGCGCTCTGCCAGAGCAGGAAGTTGGACAGGCGCTGCTCCCCCGACGGGCGCAGGAACAGGTCGACGTCGGGCATGTCGGGCTCGTCGAGGTACTTGCCGAAACTCGACTCGGTGATGCGCTCCGGGTCGATCTCGCCGCGCGCGGCCCGGCGCGCGATCTCCCGTGCGGCGTCGGCGATCTCGGCGCGGCCGCCGTAGTTGACGCACATCACCAGGGTCAGGACGTCGTTGTTCTTGGTCAGTTCCTCGGCGGTCTCGAGCTCGGTGATGACGCTGCGCCACAGCCGCGGCCGGCGGCCCGCCCAGCGCACCCGCACCCCCATCTCGTTCATCTCGTCACGCCGTCGGCGGATCACGTCCCGGTTGAAGCCCATCAGGAACTTCACCTCTTCGGGGCTGCGCGACCAGTTCTCGGTGGAGAACGCGTACGCCGACAACCACTTGACGCCGATCTCGATGGACCCGCAGACCGCGTCCATCAGCACGGCCTCCCCGCGCTTGTGGCCCTCGGTGCGCGGCAGACCGCGCTCCTGCGCCCACCGGCCGTTGCCGTCCATCACCAGCGCCACGTGATCGGGCACGAACTCCGGTGGAATCTCCGGCGGAACGGCCCCGGACGGGTGCGGGTCGGGCGGCCGGATCGGCCGGTCGACGGCCTGGACGGGCCGGCGGCGGCTCATGCGGGCCATGCGTCACTCCTCGGGTCGGGGTGGTCGGTCATGCGGTGGGCGCCTGCACCGCGGGCCGTCGCCCGGCGGCGATCTCGTCGGCGATCCGGTGCGGCGCCTGCCGTTCGATCAGCGGCAACGTCCGCAGCTGTCGTTCCAGATGCCACTGCAGGTGCGCGGCGGTCAGTCCGGTGGCCTGCCGGCGCTGCGAATCGGTGGCCGCGGCCACGTGCTCCCACTGCCCGCGCACCAGAGCGTCCATCAAGTCCAGCACACCCACCGACGGGGTCGCCGCACCGGCCGGACGGCAGTACACGCACACCGCACCGCCGGCGGCGACGTGGAAGGCCTTGTGCGGTCCGGGGCCGGCGCAGCGGGCGCACACGTCCAGTGCCGGCGCCCAGCCGGCCGCGCCCATGGCACGCAGCAGGAAGGCGTCGAGGATCAGCTGGCGGTCCCGGCGGTCCTGCGCGATCGCCGACAACGCTCCCACGGTGAGCCGGTAGAGCTGGCGGGCCGGGGCGCGTTCCTCACCGGCGAGGCGTTCGGCGGTCTCGAGGACCGCACAGGCGGTGGTGTAGCGGCCGTAGTCGCCGGCCATCGCCTCGCTGAAGGCGTCGAGGGTGTGCACCTGGGTGACGATGTCCAGATTGCGGCCCGGATAGAAGTTCACGTGCACATGCGCGAACGGTTCGAGGCGGGCGCCGAACTTGGAGCGGGTGCGCCGGATGCCCTTGGCGACGGCGCGCACCAGACCGTGCTCGGCGGTGAGGAGGGTGATGATGCGGTCGGCTTCGCCCAGCTTGTGCTGGCGAAGGACCACACCCTCGTCCTGGTAATTCCTCACTGGGGCATTATCTCACTCCGGGGTGACAGGGTGGGTGTCCCACACGGGGCGGGAGGCCGATAGGCCGGCCGACGAAGGGAGGTCCGGCGGGGTCAGAAGCCGAGGCGGCCGAGCTGTTTGGGGTCGCGCTGCCAGTCCTTGGCCACCTTGACGTGCAGGTCGAGGTAGACGCGGCAGCCCAGGAGGCGTTCGATCTGGCCGCGGGCCACGGTGCCGACCTCCTTGAGGCGGGCACCCTTGCGGCCGATGACGATGCCCTTCTGGGAGTCGCGCTCGACGTACAGCAGGGCGTGCACGTCCACCATCGGCGGATCGGAGTCCTCCCGCGGGATCACCTCCTCGATGGTCACCGCCAGCGAATGCGGCAGCTCGTCGCGCACCCCCTCGAGCGCGGCCTCGCGGATGAACTCGGCCATCAGCACCTGCTCGGGTTCGTCGGTGAGCTCGCCGTCGGGATAGAACGCCGGCCCCTCCTCGCACAGCGAGACCAGCACGTCGACGAGCACGTCGAGCTGCTGACCGGACTGCGCCGAGCAGGGCACCACTTCGGCACGGTCACCGAGCAACTGCGAGAGGGTGATCAACTGCTCGCCGACCTTGTCCGGGTTCACCTTGTCGATCTTGGTGACGATCCCGACCAGCCGGGTGCTCGCCGGCAGCTCACTGATCTGCTCGATGATCCACCGGTCGCCGGGGCCGATGGCCTCGTCGGCCGGAACGCAGATGCAGACGATGTCGACCTCGGAGTAGGTGTCGCGGACCAGATCGTTGAGCCGCTTGCCGAGCAGGGTGCGCGGCCGGTGCAGGCCGGGGGTGTCCACCAGCACCAGCTGCGCGTCGGGCCGGTTCACGATGCCGCGGATGGCGTGCCGGGTGGTCTGCGGCCGGTTGGAGGTGATCGCGATCTTGTCACCCACCAGGGCGTTGGTGAGCGTCGACTTACCGGTGTTGGGCCGGCCGACGAAACAGATGAAGCCGGAGCGGAATCCGGTCTCGGGGGTGTTCACGCATTCTCTCCGATCGGATGATCCCGGCCCGGCTTCGACGCCTTCTCGGCGCCGCTGCTCGTCTCGTTCTTGCGGTTCGTGTCGTGCTCGCGGTTCTTGTCGTGCTCGCGGCCCGCGTCGTGTTCGTGGTCGCGGCGCACCAGCACCGAGGTGATGCGCTGCCGGCCCGACCGGTCGGCGCCGCCCTCGGCGGTGAGCAGCAGACCGTGGGTGCGCACCCGCGTCCCGGGCAGCGGCACCCGGCCCAGCCGCAGTGCCAGCAGTCCGCCGACCGTCTCCACCTCGTCGTCGTCGATCTCGACGTCGCCGTACAGCTCGCCGAGGTCTTCGACCGGCAGTCGCGAGGACACCCGGTAGTGCCCCTCCGACAGCTCTTCGACGGGCGCCACCTCGTCGGTGTCGTATTCGTCGGTGATCTCGCCGACGATCTCCTCGAGCACGTCCTCGATGGTCACCAGGCCCGCGATGCCGCCGTATTCGTCCACCAGCAGCGCCATGTGGTTGCGCCGCGCCTGCATGTCCGAGAGCACGTCGTCGAGCGGCTTCGAGTCCGGCACGAACACCGCCTCGCGCATCACCTCGGCCACCGGCAGATCCGACAGCTCGCGCCGGGACTCGTCTCCGCTCGAATGCGACGCGGCCAGTGCCGGCAGCATGCGTTCGACGAGGTCCTTGACGTACACCACGCCGATCACATCGTCGGGGTTCTCGCCGATCACCGGGATCCGCGAATGCCCGGACTTGACCGACAGGCTCAGCGCCTGGGTGGCGGACTTGTCGGCCTCGATCCACACCATCTCCGGACGCGGCACCATCACCTCGCGGGCGTTGGTCTGGTCCAGGTCGAACACCGACTGGATCATCCGGCTCTCGTCGTCGTCGACCACACCCTGCGCCCGTGCCAGGTCCACCACCTCACGGACCTCCACCTCGGTGGCGAACGGCCCGTTGCGGTAGCCGCGGCCGGGGGTGAGCGCATTGCCCAGCACGATCAGCGCACGCGTGACCGGCCGCAGCAGGACGCCGAACGCGGTCAGCACCGGCGCCGCGACCAGCGCGATCGAATAGGCGTGCTGCTGGCCCAGGGTGCGCGGGCCGACGGCGATCGCGATGAACGAGATGACCGCCATGGCCGCGATCGTCACCGTCAGACCCCACCCGCTGCCGAGCTCGTCGACGGCCACCACCGCCACGAAAGCGATTGCCGCGGTTTCGAAGACGGCCCGCAGCAGCACCGTCAGCCCCACATAGGAGGCGCGGCGCTCGATGGCCGCGGCCAGACGTTTGGCGCCGAGCCGCTCATCCTTGACCAGGTCGTCCACCCGGGCCGGGGAGACCGTGGTCAGGGCGGTGTCGGCGGCGGTGAACATTCCGGCGATCACCGTGAACACCACCGCGACACCCAGAAAGACGATGTCGCGCACCATCGATCAGCTCTCCCGTGAGGTCGACGACGGGCCGGAGTCGAAGCCCAGGTTCCGCAGCAGCCGCGCGTCCTTCGCGTCCTGCCGCTGGGCCCGGGAGCGCTGGTCGCGGGCGTCGTACCAGTCGGCGATGATCTGGTTCTGCAGGCCGAACATCTCCCGCTCCTCCTCGGGTTCGGCGTGGTCGAAGCCCAGCAGATGCAGCACGCCGTGCGTGGTGAGCACCGCCAGCTCGTGCTGATAGCTGTGCCGCTGCTGCGCGGCCTGATCGGCGGCGAACTGCGGGCAGATCACGATGTCGCCGAGCATCGACGGACCCGGCTCGTCGGCGTCCGGCCGCCCGCCCGGGGTGAGCTCGTCCATCGGGAAGCTCATCACATCGGTGGGTCCCGGCAGGTCCATCCACTGCATGTGCAGTTCGGCCATGGTGTCCAGGTCGACGAGCTGGATGGACAGTTCGGCGGCCGGATGCACGTCCATCCGGCCCATCGCGAACCGTGCGATCTCGATGATCAGATCCTCGGGAGCCTCGGCCCCCGACTCGTTGAACAGCTCGATGCTCATCGGCGGCGCCCGCTCCCGTGTGCTTGTGTCCGTCCCGGCAGCTGCGATCGGCGCTGCGCCCGGTTTCCGCCGGCCGTGCCGGTGGCCTCGGCCCGCCCGTAGGCGTCGACGATATCGGCGACCAGCTTGTGCCGCACCACGTCCGCACTGGTCAGCTCGGCGAAGTGGATGTCGTCGATGCCCTGCAGAATCCTTGCCGCCGAACGCAATCCGCTCTGCGCTCCGCCGGGCAGGTCCACCTGGGTGGTGTCCCCGGTGACCACCATCTTGGCGCCGAAGCCGAGCCGGGTGAGGAACATCTTCATCTGCTCGCCGGTGGTGTTCTGCGCCTCGTCGAGCACCACGAATGCATCGTTGAGCGTGCGCCCACGCATGTACGCCAGCGGCGCCACCTCGATGACCCCGGACTCCATCAGCTTGGGGATGGTCTCGGGATCCATCATGTCGTGCAGGGCGTCGTACAGCGGCCGCAGATAGGGGTCGATCTTGTCGCTGAGCGAGCCGGGCAGAAAGCCGAGCCGCTCCCCCGCCTCCACGGCGGGCCGGGTCAAGATGATGCGGCTGATCTCCTTGCGGTGCAGCGCCTGCACCGCCTTGGCCATCGCCAGATAGGTCTTGCCGGTGCCGGCCGGGCCGAGTCCGAAGACGATGGTGTTCTGGTCGATCGCGTCGACGTAGTGCTTCTGCCCCAGCGTCTTGGGCCGGATCACCTTGCCGCGCCGGGACAGGATGTCCAGGCTCAGCACGGCGGCCGGACTCTCCCGCTGCTCGTCGTCGGCCAGGATGGACATCGATTCGCGCACCAGGTCGGGGCTGAGCGGGGTGCCGGTGCGCACCAGCGCCACCAGTTCGGCGATGACCCGCTCGGAGGCGGCGACGTCGGCGGGCCGGCCGGTGAGGGTGAGCCGGTTGCCGCGCACGTGGATGTCGGCGGGGAGTTGAGACTCCAGGGTTCGCAGATTGACGTCGGCCGCTCCCAGCAGCCCGACCACCAGCTCCTGGGGGATCTCCATACTGGAGGTCACCGCGCGGCCGGCGGGGTCGTTGTCACTCACTACGTTGTTCAACTCCTGGATCTCGAGTGCGGGTGAAACCCCAGTGTATCGCGCTACAGACCGAGAAGGCGCAGGGTCTGACGGTGGCCGGGCGAGGCCGGGTCGACGAAGTCGGGGTGGCCGCCGGGCACCTCGTAGAGCGCCGTCGCCTGCCCGCGCGCCGACTGCTGCGCCACGTAGTGCCGGCTCAGCTCGATCGGCACGGCCTGATCGTCGACGGTGTGCACCACCGCCACCGTGGCCGCGGTGACCGGGGCGTGCGCCGGGGACGCCTGCGCATAGCGTTCGGGGATCTGCTCGTACGGAGCGCCCATCAGGGCCACCACCGAGTCTTTCGTCCGCACCTCCGGCACGGTGAAGTCGAGCACGGCGGACTGCGGGATCACCAGGGAGACGGTGTGCTCACGGGTCTGCGCGCCGAGTTCGGCCACCGCCCACGCCGCCAGCTGACCACCGGCTGAATGGCCCACCACCGCCACCGCGCGGCGGTCGACGGCGATCCCGGCCACGGCCAGCTGCTGGGCCACCGGACCGTCGAGCGCCGCCAGTGCGGCCAGCACGTCGCGGCCGGTGCCCGGCCAGCCGCCGCCGTCCTCCTCGACGCGCCGGTACTCGATGTTCCAGACCACGGCGCCGCGGGCGGCCAGGTCGCGGGCGACGGCGCTGTAGACGACCAGCGCGAACTCGGTGGACCAGGAGCCGCCGTGGATCAGCACCACCAGCGGTGCGCGGCCGGCACCGGGAGCGACGGCCGGCAGGTACAGGTGCCCGTACTGGCTCGGCGCGGAACCGTAGGCGAGCTTGCGCCGGGTCGGGCGGCTCACCGGCGTCCCCAGCGGCGGGTCAGCGCCCCCAGCGCACCCAGGGCCACCGCCCCGGCCGCCGCGGTGCGCAGGACCTCCGGCCCCAGCACCACCGACTGTCCGCCGAGCGCGGTCAGGTCGCCGACCTCCTCCTCGGTGAGCCCGCCCTCCGGACCGATCACCAGCATCACCTCGGTGGCCTCGGCCAGCGCCAGTGAGCCGAACGCGGTGCCGGCCTCCTCGTGCAGCAGCGCGACGATCCCGCCGCCGGCGGTCACCGCGGCGCAGCGTTCGCGCACGTCGATGGTGGTGGCCAGGTCGGTGACCTCGGGGATCCACGGGCGCCGCGCCTGCTTGGCGGCGGTCGCCGCCGTCGCCCGCCACTTGTCCACGCCTTTGACCGCCCTGCTGCCCGACCAGCGCGCGATGGATCGGGCGGCCTGCCACGGCACGATCACATCCACCCCGGCCTCGGTCATCAGATCGACCGCCAGATCGGCGCGCTCGGCCTTGGGCAGCGCCTGCACCACCGTGGCCAGCGGGGCCGGCCGCGGAGTGAACTCGGTGCGCCCGGCCCGCACAGAGAGCCGGTCCTTGCCGGTCACCTCGGTGACCGTGCACTCGGCGCGGTTGCCGCGGCCGTCGCCGAGAATCACCGGTTCACCGGCTTTGATGCGGGTGACGGTGACCGCATGCCGTCCTTCCGGGCCGGTCAGCTGCGCCTGTTCACCGGCACGCGGAACCTGGTCGACCCAGAAGAGCGGCGGCGTCATCGACCGGCGAAGGCGTTGCGGAGTTTGGAGAACAGCCCGCCCGAACCGGACTTGGAGGAGGCGGTGACCAGTTCGACCTGATCGTCGCCGGCGGCGCGCAGCTGATCGAGCAGGTCGCGCTGGGCGCCGGTGACCCGCTCGGGCACCACCACGTCCAGGTGCGCCAGCAGGTCGCCGCGCATCCCGGTGTTCAGGTGCGGCATGCCGTGGCCCTTGACCTTGACGACGGTGCCCGGCTGCGTACCCGGCTCGATCACCACGGTGGCGACGGTGTCGAGCACCGACGGGACCTCCAGCTCGGTGCCGAGCGCCGCGTCGACCATCGGCACCCGCAGCGTGCAGTGCAGGTCGTCGCGGTCGCGGACGAAGACCTCGTCCTCGGCGACGCTGATCTCCACGTACAGGTCGCCGGCCGGTCCGCCGCCCGGACCCACCTCGCCCTGCCCGGACAGCCGCACCCGCATGCCGTCCTCGACGCCGGCCGGGATCTTGACGGTCATGGTGCGCCGCGAGCGGACCCGGCCGTCGCCGCCGCATTTGATGCACGGATCGGGGATCACTTCGCCGGCGCCGCGGCATTCGGGGCATTCGCGCACCGACATGACCTGGCCGAGGAAGGACCGCTGCACGGTCTGGATCTCGCCCTGCCCCTGACAGGTGGGACAGGTGACCGGCTTGGAGTTGTCGCGGGTGCCCGAACCCTGGCAGCTGTCGCACAGGATGGCGGTGTCGACGGTGATCTCCTTGTTGGCCCCGGCCGCCGCCTCCTCGAGGGTCAGGCTCAGGCCCACCAGCGCGGGCTCACCGGGACGCACCCGGCCGCGCGGGCCGCGGCCGCCGCCGAAACCGCCACCGCCGCCCCCGCCGAAGAACTGGTTGAAGATGTCGCCCAGGCCGCCGCCGAAGTCGCCGAAGCCCCCGGCCCCGCCGGCGCCGGCCAGCGGATCCCCGCCGGCGTCGACGATGCGGCGCTTGTCCGGGTCGGAGAGCACCTCGTAGGCCGTGGTGACCTCTTTGAAGCGCTCCTCCTCGCCCGGATTCACATCCGGATGCAGTTCACGCGCCAGCTTGCGGTAGGCACGCTTGATCTCCTGGTCGGTCGCACCCCGGGAGATCCCCAGGATGCCGTAATAGTCACGAGCCACAGTGCAATGCGTCCTTCTCGAAATGTTCTATCGGTCGGCGAGCACTTCGCCGACATACCGCGCCACGGCCGCCACCGACGCGATGGTCCCCGGATAGTCCATCCGGGTGGGGCCCACCACACCCAGTCCGCCGAACACGGTGCCCGAAGCACCGTACCCGGTGGAGACGACGGCGGTACTGCGCAGGTTCTCGGCGAGCGTCTCCTCGCCGATCTGCACGGTGACCGAATCGCTCTGCCGCGCATGTGCGAGCAGTTTGAGGATCACCACCTGTTCTTCCAGCGCCTCGAGGACGTTGTCCATTCCCCCGCCCGCGGGAAAATCGCTCAGCGACCGGGCCAGGTTGGAGGTGCCGCCGAGCACCAGCCGGTCCTCGTCGCGTTCGACGAGGGTCTGCACCAGCACACTCGCGATCTCCAGGATCGGCTCCTGCAGTTCGGCCGGCGCGTTGTTGGCGAGTTCGGCCACCGCATACGAGGCCTCCTCGAGCCGCTGGCCGTCGAGCGCGGCGCCGAACAGGCTGCGCACCCGGGCCAGCGTGTCGTCGTCGAGCGCCGAGCGCAGCGAGACCATCCGCTGCTCCACCCGGCCGGTGTCGGTGATCACCACCAGCAACAACCGTTCCGGGCTGAGCGAGACCACCTCGAGGTGGCGCACCCGGGCTGTGGAGAGCACCGGGTACTGGATCACCGCTACCTGCCGGGTGAGCTGCGCGAGCAGCTTGACCGACCGGCGCAGCACGTCGTCGAGATCGACGGCGTTGTCGAGGAAACTCAGGATGGCTTTGCGTTCGGCCGACGACAGCGGCTTGACCTCGCTGATGCGGTCGACG
>NZ_JBJURU010000002.1:53003-121427 GCF_046098115.1 Gordonia sp. VNK21
CGCCATACAGCCGCTTCACGAGCGGCTGGCTATCTTGTAAAGCTCTTCCTGCGTAACGTGACACCGAGCACTGATAATGCCGTAGGACCCCTAGAGGGCCCCACGCTGGCTGGTCCTCTAGTTCGCACGGATGGCGTTCGACCGCGCACTTGACGTAGGCCTACACTTAGGCCCGCTCCTCCTCGCGAAGTTTCTCCAGTGGTGCCGGATGCTCCACGAGAGGCTGGGCCTGTTCGCGGCGTAGCAGCTGCGGCCGCCCCTAGGCGACCGGCCGCGGCCGCCCCGGCCCCCGAAGCCGCTGAAGCCGCCGCCGGACCCGCTGTAGAAGTTGGTCAAGAAGCCGCCCCCGCCGCCACCGCCAAAGCCGCCGCCGGCGCCGGGCGCGCCGGCCCACGCAGGGCCACTCGGGCGCGACCACCCGGACTCGGACTGGGAGCTCCTCCGCCGCCGGCCCCGGTTGTTCCTCTAGTGGCAGCTGTGGCGGTAGGACACGCTGTCGACGGTCCCAAGCCCGTGGGCGCTGTTGAGGTTCGGCCAGTGGACAGGGTGGACAGTCCCCGTCCCGCTCTAGGTCTGGCACGTCGCCAGGAAGGAGCCGGTCCAGTACAGCCACGCGCTTACGGGGCTACGCGCCAGCTTGCGGTAGGCACGCTTGATCTCCTGGTCGGTCGCACCCCGGGAGATCCCCAGGCTGCCGTAATAGTCACGAGCCACAGTGCAATGCGTCCTTCTCGAAATGTTCTATCGGTCGGCGAGCACTTCGCCGACATACCGCGCCACGGCCGCCACCGACGCGATGGTCCCCGGATAGTCCATCCGGGTGGGGCCCACCACACCCAGTCCGCCGAACACGGTGCCCGAAGCACCGTACCCGGTGGAGACGACGGCGGTACTGCGCAGGTTCTCGGCGAGCGTCTCCTCGCCGATCTGCACGGTGACCGAATCGCTCTGCCGCGCATGTGCGAGCAGTTTGAGGATCACCACCTGTTCTTCCAGCGCCTCGAGGACGTTGTCCATTCCCCCGCCCGCGGGAAAATCGCTCAGCGACCGGGCCAGGTTGGAGGTGCCGCCGAGCACCAGCCGGTCCTCGTCGCGTTCGACGAGGGTCTGCACCAGCACACTCGCGATCTCCAGGATCGGCTCCTGCAGTTCGGCCGGCGCGTTGTTGGCGAGTTCGGCCACCGCATACGAGGCCTCCTCGAGCCGCTGGCCGTCGAGCGCGGCGCCGAACAGGCTGCGCACCCGGGCCAGCGTGTCGTCGTCGAGCGCCGAGCGCAGCGAGACCATCCGCTGCTCCACCCGGCCGGTGTCGGTGATCACCACCAGCAACAACCGTTCCGGGCTGAGCGAGACCACCTCGAGGTGGCGCACCCGGGCTGTGGAGAGCACCGGGTACTGGATCACCGCTACCTGCCGGGTGAGCTGCGCGAGCAGCTTGACCGACCGGCGCAGCACGTCGTCGAGATCGACGGCGTTGTCGAGGAAACTCAGGATGGCTTTGCGTTCGGCCGACGACAGCGGCTTGACCTCGCTGATGCGGTCGACGAAGAGCCGGTAACCCTTGTCGGTGGGCACCCGCCCCGAGCTGGTGTGCGGCTGCGCGATGTAACCCTCGGCCTCCAGAACCGCCATGTCGTTGCGGACGGTGGCACTCGACACGCCCAGGTGGTGCCGTTCGACGAGGGCCTTGGACCCGATGGGCTCCTGCGTGGCGACGAAGTCGGTCACAATGGCCCGCAGGATCTCGAATCTGCGGTCATCAGTGGTCGACATCGTCACCTCCCTCGATCGCAGCGCCTTACAGTGGGTGAAGACCATTCTAGGTGAAGCGATGGGAAGACCGGACAGATGATCTTCAAGGGCGTGACGGAGGGCAAGCCGTACGCCGACCACGGTCTCGCCGCCCGCGACTGGGCCAAGATCCCGCCCCGGCAGTTCCGGCTGGACCAGTTGACGACGGTGACGACGGTGCTGGCCCTGGACAAGCTGCTCTCCGAGGACTCCACCTTCTACGGCGACCTCTTCGCACATGTGGTGCGCTTTCAGGGCGAGCTGTACCTCGAGGACGGGCTCCACCGGGCGGTCCGGTCGGCCCTGCGCAACCGCACCGTCATCCACGCCCGGCTGCTGGATCTGGATGCGGCGCAGGAGGACCGCGACGGCGTCGCAGGCGGGGTGGACGTGACCGATCAGCTGCCGCCGATCGCCATGCGCACCGCCGATCCCCGGCGGATCGCCCGGAGTTCCGGCGCCCACCGCGCCGACGGCTGAGCTGCGGGCTCTCCCGATCGTCAGTCGACGGCGTTCTCCGATCGTCAGTCGACGGCGTTCTCCGATCGTCAGTCGACGGTGTTCTCCGATCGTCAGTCGACGAGGATGTCGCGGATCACCCCGTCGGCCAGCAGCCGGCCGCGGTCGGTGAGCACGTAGCGCTGCCCGGCCCGGGTGAGCAGCCCGTCGGCGATCACCAGCTCGGCCCGCGCCCGTTCGGCGGCGGTCAGGGCCGCCGCGGGCAGCCCATCGCGCATCCGCAGCGCCAGCATCACGGTCTCGGTGTGCCGGTCGTCGTCGCTGAGGATCTCGCTGCCGCCGATCGGCAGTGCGCCGTCGGCCAGCGAGGCGGCGTAGGTGGCCGGATGCTTCTGGTTCCACCAGCGCACCCCGCCCACATGCGAATGCGCGCCGGGGCCGATCCCCCACCAGTCGTCGCTGCGCCAGTAGGCCTCGTTGTGCCGGCACGCGGCCTCGGCCCGCGGCAGTCCGGCGGCATCGGCGGCCGCCCAGTTCGACACCTCGTACCAGGTCAGACCGGCCGCGCTGAGCCGTGCGTCGAGCATCTCGTACCGGGCGGCGAGGACGTCGTCGTCGGGCATCGGGACCTCCCCGCGGCGCACCTTGCGGGCGAAGGCGGTGCCGTCCTCGACGATCAGCGCATAGGCGGAGACGTGGTCGACGGGCACCGAGAGGACCGCGTCCAGCGAACGCGCCAGATCGTCGTCGCTCTCCCCCGGCGTGCCGTAGATTAGATCCAGGTTCAGGTGCTCGAAGCCGGCCGCGGCGGCCTCCCGGGCGGCGGCGAGCGCCCGGCCCGGGGTGTGCCGGCGCTCGAGGACGGCCAGGACGTGCTCGGCCGCGGACTGCATGCCCAGCGAGATCCTGGTGTAGCCGGCGCCGCGCAGCCGCTCGAAGAACTCCGGCGAGGTGGACTCCGGATTCGATTCGGTGGTCACCTCCGCCCCGGGCGCGAGGTCGAATTCGGCGCGCACCGCGGCCAGCAGATGGGCCAGACCGTCGGCGCCGAGCAGCGACGGGGTGCCGCCGCCGACGAAGATCGTCGACACCGGCCGGGCCGGGGACAGCAGCCGCGCCGCCTGCGCCAGCTCGATCCGGACCGCCTCGAACCACGACTCCGGCGAGCTCGACGAGCCCAGCTCGCCGGCGGTGTAGGTGTTGAAGTCGCAGTACCCGCAGCGGCTCGCGCAGAACGGGACGTGCAGATACAGCCCGAACGGCCGGCCGGCGTCCACCTCGCGCAGCCGACGCAGTGCCGCCTCGTCGAGCGGTGTCGGTGCGGTGCGGGTACTCACCACACCATGATGCCGCACTGCGGCCCGGCGCCCGCCCCGGGGCGGATCACGCGGTCGGGCAGGCGCTGCGTACACACCGCCGCGCACATGTGGCTCATCTCTCACCACGCCCGGATCGGCCGCTCGCGGCAGCACCGAGCAGGACCACGGCCGTTTATTAACCTCACAGTGGTTTTAATTCTTTGCACGTAGACGCGTCACGGTTAGACGCGGACGGTCATCCGTGGCACTATTGGCAGCGTGACCACTCCAGGCGTGCGCCTCATCTCGCGGCGACACATCGACCTCATGCGCTGCGACAGCGCGAACTGTCTGCGCTGACCGACGGTTCGGTCCCGAGTAGTCCGTTCTCTCCGGTCGCATCAGCCCGCGCCGGATCCGGATACCGAATTCTCGTCACTTTTTCATGCCCAGCCCCCATGACGCATCGCGTCGCGATGCGTGAGGAGAACCGATGACGCTGACGACTCCCGAGTCCGTCGACAAGCCCGCCGAGCCCACTCCGACCGGCGATACGACGACCCCGGCCCGCGCCGAACGGCCCACCCGCACCGAGCGTCCCGCCCGCGCCGAACGTCCGGCCCGCGACGGTGCCGCACCGCGTAAGAAGACCCGGCCCACCAAGCGCCGCTCCGAAGGCCAGTGGGCCCTGGGCTACCGGGAACCGCTGAACGCCAACGAGCAGTCCAAGAAGGACGACAACCCGCTCAACGTGCGCCGACGCATCCTCGACATCTACTCGAAGGTCGGTTTCGACGGGATCGACAAGGCCGACCTGCGCGGCCGTTTCCGGTGGATGGGCCTGTACACCCAGCGCGCCGAGGGCTACGACGGCACCTACAGCCACGACGACAACATCGACATCATCGAGGCTCCGTACTTCATGATGCGGGTGCGCACCGACGGCGGCTCGCTGACCATCCCGCAGGTGCGGACCCTCGCCGGGATCTCCCGCGACTTCGCCCGCGGCACCGCCGACGTCACCGACCGGCAGAACATCCAGTACCACTGGATCGAGATCGAGAACGTGCCGGAGATCTGGCGCCGCCTCGAAGCGGTCGGCATGGAGACCACCGAGGCCTGCGGCGACTGCCCGCGCGGCATGCTCGGCTCCCCGCTGGCCGGCCTGTCGGTGCACGAGGTCCTCGACGCCAGCCCGGCGCTCGCCGAGATCAAGCGCCGCTACATCGGCAACCCGGAGTTCTCCAACCTGCCGCGCAAGTTCAAGACCGCCATCTCCGGTCTGCAGGACGTGGTGCACGAGATCAACGACGTCTCGTTCATCGGCGTCGAGCACCCCGAGCACGGCCCCGGCCTGGACCTGTGGGTGGGCGGCGGCCTGTCGACCAACCCGATGCTGGCCCAGCGGCTGGGCGTGTGGGTGCCGCTCGACGAGGTGCCCGACGTCTGGGAGGGCGTGGTCAGCATCTTCCGCGACTACGGCTACCGCCGGCTGCGCTCCAAGGCCCGGCTGAAGTTCCTGCTCAAGGACTGGGGCCCGGAGAAGTTCCGCCAGGTCCTCGAGGACGAGTACCTGCACCGCAAGCTGATCGACGGCCCGGCCCCCGAGCCGCCCAAGCACCCGATCGACCACGTCGGCGTCACCGAGCTGAAGAACGGCAACTACGCCGTCGGCTTCTCGGCCGTCTCCGGCCGGCTCTCGGACACCGTGCTCGACGCCATCGCCGACGCCGCCGAGAAGGCCGGTGCCGAGAGCGTCCGGCTCACCCCGTACCAGAAGCTCGTAGTGGTGGACGTCCCCAAGGACAAGATCGCCGCACTCGACGAGGACCTGGCCGCGGTGGGTCTGCAGTCCCGGCCGTCGCGCTGGCGCCGCAACCTGATCGCCTGCACCGGCCTGGAGTACTGCAAGCTCTCGTTCACCGAGACCCGCAGCCGCTCACAGCAACTCGTGCCCGAACTCGAGGCGCGCCTGGCCGAGCTGAACGATCAGCTCGACGTGCCGATCACGATCAACTTCAACGGCTGCCCCAACTCCTGCGCCCGCGTGCAGGTGGCCGACATCGGCCTCAAGGGACAGCTGATCGACGACGGTGACGGGCACCCCATCGAGGGCTTCCAGGTGCACCTGGGCGGCAGCCTTGGCCTGGACGTCGGCTTCGGCCGCAAGCTGCGCCAGCACAAGATCTACGCCCACGAGGCGAACGACTACATCGAGCGTCTGGTCCGCAACTTCATCGCCGGCCGCAATCCGGAAGAGCGTTTCGCCGAATGGGCCATGCGGGCCGACGACGCGGAGCTGCAGTGAGGCGATGAGCGACATGACAACCACCCTCAACACCGCGCATCTACGGGAGATCGCCGAGGCCGGTGCCGCCGAGCTCGGTCCGGAGGCGACCGCCGAGCAGCTGCTGCAGTGGACTGCCCGCACCTTCGGCGACGATTTCGTGATCGCGGCCAACATGCAGGATGCGGTGCTGATCGACGTCGCGAAGAAGGCGATCGATCCGGCCGACCTGCACGGCGCCAAGCTCAAAGCCCTGTTCCTCGACACCGGCTACCACTTCGTGGAGACCCTCGGCACCCGGGACGCGGTGGTCGACGTCTACGACCTCGAGCTGATCAACGTGACCCCCGAGCACACCGTCGAGGAGCAGGACCGGCTGCTCGGCAAGGACCTCTTCGCCCGGAACGCCGCAGAATGCTGCCGGCTCCGGAAAGTGGTCCCGCTCAAGGCTTCACTCGCGCCGTACCGGGCGTGGGTGACGGGAATCCGACGTGTGGAGGCCCCCACCCGGGCCAACGCGCCGCTCATCTCCTTCGACGAGGGATTCGGTCTGGTGAAGATCAATCCCCTCGCCGCCTGGACCGATGAGGAATTCCAGGAGTACATCGACACCAATGGCGTCCTGGTGAATCCGCTGGTCGACGAGGGGTATCCCTCGATCGGGTGCCAACCGTGCACCGCCAAACCGGCACCGGGATCCGATCCGCGCAGCGGCCGCTGGGCCGGCAGCGCCAAGACAGAATGCGGGTTGCACGTCTCATGAGCATCACTGAGTCCCCCATCGAAAACCTTGCGGCCGACGACTTCTCGACGCTCGACGCGCTCGAGTCCGAGTCGATCCACATCTTCCGCGAGGTGGCCGGCGAGTTCGAGCGGCCGGTGATCCTGTTCTCCGGCGGCAAGGACTCCACGCTGCTGCTGCACCTGGCGCTCAAGGCCTTCTGGCCGGCGCCGCTGCCGTTCTCGCTGCTGCACGTGGACACCGGCCACAACCTGCCCGAGATCATTCAGTTCCGCGACGAGATCGTCGAGCGGCACAATCTGCGGCTGCACGTGGCCAAGGTGGAGGACTACCTCGCCGACGGCCGGCTCACCGAACGCCCGGACGGCATCCGCAATCCGCTGCAGACCATTCCGCTGCTCGACGGGATCACCGAGAACCGCTTCGACGCGGTCTTCGGCGGCGCCCGCCGCGACGAGGAGCGGGCCCGCGCCAAGGAGCGGATCTTCTCGCTGCGCAACGCCTTCGGCCAGTGGGACCCCAAGCGCCAGCGCCCCGAGCTGTGGAATCTGTACAACGGCCGGCACGCCCCGGGTGAGCATGTGCGCGTCTTCCCGCTGAGCAACTGGACCGAGCTGGACGTGTGGCGGTACATCGCCCGCGAACAGGTGCTGCTGGCTCCGCTGTACTACGCGCACGAGCGCGAGGTGTACTCGCGCGACGGCATGTGGATGACCTCCGGTCCGTGGGGCGGCCCGGCTGAGGACGAGGTGGTCGAGACCCGGATGGTGCGCTACCGCACCGTCGGCGACGGCTCCACCACCGGTGCGGTGCTCTCCGATGCCACCGACAACGAGGCCGTGCTGGCCGAGGTGGCCGCGTCCCGGCTCACCGAGCGCGGCGCCACCCGTGGCGACGACCGCGTCTCCGAGGCCGCCATGGAAGACCGCAAGCGCGAAGGATATTTCTGAGATGAGCGAGACCACCCCGGGCATCGCGCCCGCCCCCGACCTGCTGCGGATCGCCACCGCCGGCAGCGTCGACGACGGTAAGTCCACCCTGGTGGGCCGGCTGCTGTTCGACACCAAGTCGGTGCTCGCCGACCAGATCGACGCGGTGACCCGCGCCTCGGTGGACCGCGGCATGGACACCCCCGACCTGTCCCTGCTCGTCGACGGTCTGCGCGCCGAGCGCGAGCAGGGCATCACCATCGACGTGGCCTACCGCTACTTCGCCACCCCGGCGCGCTCGTTCGTGCTCGCCGACACCCCCGGCCATGTGCAGTACACCCGCAACACCGTCTCCGGCGCGTCCACCGCGCAGCTGGTGATCCTGCTGGTGGACGCCCGCAACGGGGTCGTCGCCCAGACCCGCCGGCATGCGGCCGTGATGGCCCTGCTCGGGGTGCCGCGACTGGTGCTGGCCGTCAACAAGATCGACCTGGTCGACGACGCCGCGTCCGTCTTCGCGGAGATCTCCGCCGAGTTCAACGCGCTCACCCGGGCGCTGGGCTACTCCTCGGATCAGGTCGTGGAGATCCCGGTCTCGGCGCTGCACGGCGACAACATCGCCGTCCGGTCGGAGACCACCCCGTTCTACGACGGCCCCACCCTCATCGAGCATCTCGAGACGGTGCCGAACGAGCCGGACCGCAAGCATGTGGGCCTGCGCTTCCCGGTGCAGTACGTGATCCGCCCGCGCACGGCCGACTACCCCGACTACCGCGGCTACGCCGGTCAGGTCGCGGCCGGCCGGGTCTCCGTGGGCGACGAGATCGTGGTGCAGCCGTCCGGCCAGCGGTCGACGATCGCCAAGATCGACACCGCCGACGGCGAACTGCCCACCGCGCACACCGGCCGCAGCGTCACCCTGCTGCTGGCCGACGACATCGACATCTCGCGCGGCGATCTGATCGCGGCGGTCGAGGATGCTCCGGAGCCGGCGCAGCAGTTCACCGCCACCGTCTGCTGGCTGGCCGACAAGCCGCTGCGGCCGGGCGCCCGGCTCCTGCTCAAGCACGGCACCAAGACCACCCCGGTGATCATCGGCGGGCTCGACACGCTCTTCGACGAGCAGAACCTGGCCCTGGTCGAGGGCCCGGACACCATCGAGCTCAACCAGATCGGCCGGATCGCGCTGACCACGGCCGAGCCGATCGCCGCCGACGACTACCAGACCAACCGGGAGACCGGCAGCTTCCTGCTGATCGACCCGCAGGGCGGCAACACGCTCGGCGCCGGCCTGATCGGGGACGCGCTCGAGAGCCTGAATCTGGCGCAGGCCGCGCTGGTCTGAGGCGTCTCCCATGATCGAGCTGCCCCGTCCCACGCTGGTGCTGACCGCACACGGCAGCCGCGACGTCCGGTTCGAGGCCACCGCCCGCCGGATCGCCGCCGCCACCGCGGCAGCACTGCGAGGGGTACGCGTGGAACTGGGCTTCCTCGATCTGAACGCACCGCTGGTCGACGAGGCCCTGGCCGGGCTGTCCGGCCGGGTCACGGTGCTGCCGTTGCTCTTCGGTGACGGCTACCACAGCAAGATCGACCTGCCGGCGATGCTGGCCGCCGCCCGCGCCGTCGACCCGGGACTGCGGGTGACGCAGACCCCGATCGTCGGCCGCTATTCCCCCGTCCCCGCGCTCACCGACCGGCTGACCGAGGCCGGCTTCGTCGCCGACGGCCGCACCGGGGTACTGCTGTACGCGGTCGGCTCCAGCGATCCGGGTTCGGATGCGTCGGTACGTGAGCGCGGGGCGGAACTGGCCGGGGCACTGGGGGTTCCGGTGCGCACCGTCTTCGCCACCCGGCTCGGCAGCGACGGCGCGGCAGTGACCGCCGCCGTGGACGAGTTGCGCGCCGAAGGCGTCTCCCGGATCGCGGCCAGCCCGCTGTTCCTCTCGGCCGGACTGCTCACCGAACGCGTCGAGCGCGTCCTGGACCGCTGCGCCCCCGGCTCAGTGGTGGCCGGCCCGATCGGCGCGCATCCGTCGCTCATCGCCGCCGTCTCCCGGCTCTACCACGCGTCGCTGCCCGCGCTGGTCTGAACCGTCCGGCATCACGCGGCGTCGTCGGTTACCGTGGGGGCGCCCCGCCGCCACGGCCGCTGCGGCGGCATCTGTGACGTCAGGGGGGCGATGATCGTGCGACTCTACGACCGGATCGGGCGCGACATCATCACGCCGTTCCGGCGCGGCTATCTCGGCCCGTGGCTGTCCGGGTACGCCCTCGTCGGTCTGGTGGTCAGCGGCATCGTCCCGGTGCTGCTGCCGCTCAGCGCGGACCCGCACGGCATGTTCGCCGTCGGGCTGGTGGTGGCCGCCTTCTATCTGGGCATGCTGATCGCCCCGCTCTTCGGTTCGCTGGCCGACCGCACCGGCACCCAGCGCTGGGTGTTCCTGGGCAGCTTCCCGGTCACGGCGGCCGGTGCGATCCTGTTCGGCTTCGCCGACCAGACCTGGCAGATGTTCCTGTGTATCTTCGTCGTCGGCGCCGGTGCGGGCGCCGCCCAGACCACCGCGAGCATGTTCATCGTCGAGGGCCGTCCGCGCAACCAGTGGGACACCCGGATGGGCTGGATGCGGCTGGCCTTCGGCACCGGTCAGGTCCTCGGACTGGCCGTCTCGGCCTACTTCTCGCACCGGCTGGAGACCGGCTGGATCGTGGTGGGTGTGATCATGGTGATCGGTACCGGCCTGGGCTGGATCAAGCTGCCGCACCTGACTCGGACCCGATCGGACGCGGCGCCCGCCGCGCCCCGGAAACCACGCCGGCGGCGCAGCAGCCTCAAACCGCTCTTCGCCAGCCGCTTCGGCGTCTTTCTGGGCTGCTGGTTCTTCGCCATGCTCGGCCTGATGACCTTCTACAACGTGGTGCCGCTGGTACTGCGTGACAGTTTCGGCGTGGACCCGCGGACCACGTCCATCGTCTTCCTGGCCGGTTCGGCGATCGGCGCGATCCTCTATCCGGCTTGCGGTGAACTGGCCTGGCGGCACGGTCCCGCCCGGCTGCTCGCCGTCGGCATCGCCGCCACCCTCGTCGCCTTCCTGGTGCTCGCGCTGGCCACCCTGAACCACGGCACGCTCGGCGCCGCGCTCGGCGGCATCTGCCTGATCGTGATCGCGAGCTTCTATCCGTTCCAGTACATCGGCGCCACCCTGCTGGCCGCCCGGCTCGCGCCCGGTGGTCAGGGGGCCGCGATGGGACTGTTCAACTCCGGGGTCGCCGCCGGCGCGATCATCGGTGCGATCGTGCCCTCGTTTCTGGCTCAGCAGGCCGGCTACAGCTCGCTGACCTGGTTCTCCTTCGCCGCGATGATCGTCTCGGTCTGCTTCGGACTGCCGCTGCTGCACGCCCTGCGCCGCGACCGTGCCGCGGCGGCCGGGTAGTCCGCCGGCCCGTCCCTCCGCAGTTGTGGTCGCCCAGCGACCACAACTGCGGTGTTTCGAGGAGCTACTCCCCGTCGAGCTGCGGCACCTTGGTGGCGCGGGCGTACACCGTCTGCCCGGGTTCCAGATGCAGGGCGTTCTGGTCGCCGCGGGTGATCTGCGCCAGGAACTGCTCACCGGTGGCGTCCCCGACCAGCTCCACCCGGGTCTCGAAGCCCAGGTTCACCACGCGCTCGACGGTCGCCCGGATCACGCCGGTGTCCAGACCGGCGTCGGCCGGCGGATAGGTCATCTCCGGGGTGCGGCCGATGCGGATGTCGTGCGGGCGGACCAGCTCGCCGTTGAGCCGCGACACCGATCCCAGGAACGACGCGACGAAGACGTTGTCGGGCCGGTCGTAGAGATCGTCCGGGGTGCCCACCTGCTCGATGCGGCCCTTGTTGAGCACCGCGATCCGGTCGCTCACGTCCAGCGCCTCGGCCTGGTCGTGGGTCACCAGCACGGTGGTCACGTGGACCTCCTCGTGCAGCTTGCGCAGCCAGCGCCGCAGATCGTCGCGCACCTTGGCGTCCAGGGCGCCGAACGGCTCGTCGAGCAGCAGCACCTTGGGGTCCACCGCCAGCGCCCGCGCCAAAGCCATACGCTGCCGCTGACCACCGGACAGCTGCGCCGGATAGCGCTTCTGGAACACCTCGAGTCCGACGATCTCGAGCAGCTCGTCGACCTTGGCGTTGATCTCGGCCTTGGACCGCTTGCGGATCTTCAGACCGAAGGCGATGTTCTCGCGCACGGTCATGTGCTTGAACGCCGCATAGTGCTGGAACACGAAGCCGATGTCGCGCTGCTGCGGCGACGCCTTCGACACGTCCCGGTCGTTGATCTTGACGGTGCCCGAGTCGAGCGTGTCCAGACCGGCGATGGCCCGCAGCAGCGTCGACTTACCCGAACCCGAGGGGCCGAGCAGGGAGGTGAGCGAGCCCTCCGGGATCTCGATCGACACATCGTCGAGCGCGGCGAACTCGCCGTACCGCTTGTTGGCTCCGATGACGGAAATGGACACGGCTACTTCTCCTCGGATTCAGCCACACGGGACGTGTCGATGGGGTCGAAGGCCGCCGGCACTTCGCCGACGGCGGCGAGGTCCGCACCGGTCTCCTCGACCGGATCGGCGGCGTCGACGATGGAACTGCTCGCCTGGCGCACCCGGCCCTTGGCGCGCCGCTCGATCAGCGACATCACCACCAGCATCAGGATCGCCACCAGCATGAGCAGCGTGGCCGCTGCATAGGCACCGTACTCGTTGTAGTCGTCGGTGTAGCGCGAATGGACCAGCAGGGTCAGGGTCTGCGAGACGCCCGGGAAGTTGGACGAGACCATGGTGACCGCGCCGTATTCACCGAGTGCGCGCGCCACGGTCAGGACCACACCGTAGGTCAGGCCCCAGCGGATGGCCGGCAGCGTGATGCGCCAGAAGGTCTGCAGACCGCTCGCACCGAGTGTGGCCGCGGCCTCCTCCTGCTCGGTGCCGATCTCGTGGAGCACCGGCTCCACCTCGCGCACCACGAAGGGCAGGGTCACGAAGATCGTCGCCAGCACCATGCCCGGCACGCCGAAGATCACCCGGAAGCCGAGCGACTCGATGCCGCCGAACCAACCGTGCGTACCCCACAGGGCGATCAGTGCGACACCGGCGACCACCGGCGAGACGGCGAACGGGAGGTCGACGACGGCCTGCAGCAGGCCCTTGCCGCGGAACCGGCCGCGGGCCAGCGCCAGGGCGGTGATCACGCCGAAGACCACATTGAGCGGCACCACGATGGCCACGATGATCAGCGACAGCTGCAGCGCCGAGATGGCGGCCGGGGTGGTGATCCAGTCCCAGAACTGGCCCAGACCGTGCTCGAAGGAGCGCCAGAAGATCAGCCCCACCGGAACGACCAGCAGGATGAACAGGTAGATCAGGGCGACGGCGCGCAGGCCGTAGCGGGTGGGATTGGAGATGTGCATGCGCTCAGACCTCCTCGCGCCGGCGGCTCAGGCCCGAACCGACACGCAGCACCAGCAGCACGACGAAGGCGATCAGCAGCAGCGCCACCGAGACCGCGGCGGCGTCCACGGGGGCGTCGACCTCGATCTGCTGCTGGATGTACTGCGAGGCCACCTGGGTCTTGTCCGGGATGTTGCCGCCGATCAGCACCACCGACCCGAATTCGCCGATGGCGCGGGTGAAGGCCAGACCGGCACCGGTGAGGATCGCCGGAACCAGGGAGGGCAGCACGATCTTGAGGAAGATCAGGCCGTTGCGGGCCCCGAGGACTGCGGCCGCCTCCTCTACGTCGGTGTCGAGTTCCATCAGCACCGGCTGCACCTGCCGCACCACGAACGGCAGCGTGACGAAGGTCAGAGCGATGATGACGCCCGGTTCGGTCGCGGCCAGATGGATGCCGATCGGGCTGTTGGGGCCGTACAGCGACAGCAGCACCAGCGAGGCGACGATCGTCGGCAGCGCGAACGGGAGGTCGATGATCGCGTTGACGAAGCCCTTGCCCCAGAAGTCGTCGCGCACCAGCACCCAGGCGATGATGGTGCCGAAGAGCACGTTGATCAGGGCCACGGCCAGGGAGAAGAGCACCGTGATGCGCAGCGAGTCGAGCGCACCGGCAGTGGTGATCGCGTCCCAGAAGCCGCCGAAGCCGTCCTTGAACGCATCGGTGGCGATGGCCGCCAGCGGCAGCAGCACGATCAGGCTCAGCCACAGTCCGGCGACGCCCAGGCTCAACGGGCTGTCGGCCCGCCAGCGCCGCCCCCGGACCGGTTCGGGAGCCGGCGGCGTCGACGTCGGCGTCGTGGTCGTCGTGCTCATCGGCCGGCCTCCTCGTCATAGATCTTGCTGATGGCGCCCTTGCTGCCGAACAGCTCGGAGTCGACCTGCTTCCAGCCGCCCAGATCGGCGACGGTCCACAGTTTGGCGATGTCGCCGGGGAAGTCGGCGGCGGTCTCCTCGATCACCTCGGGGTTGACCGGGCGGAAGCCGGCCTGCGCCCACAGCCGCTGGGCCGGCGCACTGAACAGATAGTTCACAAAGGTCTCCGCGGCCGCCTTGTCCTTGCTGGTGTTGACCACGGCCACCGGATTCTCGATCTTGAAGGTCTGCTCCGGGAGGACGTAGTCCACGCGCTGATTCTGCGGGACGTCGGCGTTCTGCCGGGACAGCATGATCGCCTCGTTCTCATAGCTGATCAGCACGTCGCCCTGGCCCTGCTCGAAGGCCGTGGTCGCCTCACGGCCCGACTTGGGCAGCACCCGCACGTGGTCGCGGACCAGTGCACGCACATAGTCCAGGCCCGCCTGCGGGTTCTTCCCGCCCTGGCTCTCGGCCGCGTACGGCGCCAGCAGATTCCACTTGGCCGATCCGGAGCTGCCCGGGTTGGGCGTGATCACCGAGACCCCCGGGCGCAGCAGATCGCCCCAGGTGTGGATGTTCTTGGGGTTGCCCTGCCGCACGACCAGGGCCACCACCGAGCCGAACGGGATGCTGTCGTTGGGCGCCTGATCCTCCCAGTCCTCGTCCACCACGCCGGCCTTGACCAGCCGGGTGATGTCCGGGGCCACCGAGAAGTTGACGACGTCCGCGGGCAGCCCGCGGGCCACCTTGCGCGACTGGTCACCGGAGGCGCCGTACGACTGGGAGAAGCCGATCCCGTGGCCTTCCGGGGTGTCCCGGAAAGCGGGGATGACGATGTCGAAACCGGGTTTGGGGGTCGCATAGGCCACCAGGTTCACATGCCGGTCTCCCGACGAGATGTCCTGGCCACCGGGTTCGTCGGTGGATCCCCCACCGCACGCGGCGGTGGAGACGACCACCAGCGCGGCGACTGCGGCGGCGGCGAGTCGCCGGACGCCGGCACGAGGGCTGAATGATTGCACGGACAAAACGCTAACAATCCGGCCGCGGACCGCCAACGCACTGAATCAGGGTGCGCCGAACGACTTCTCCGACGGCCCGCCCGTGTGCTATCGGGTGATCAGCCAGGCGACAAGCACCAGGACCAGCAGGGCGATCAGCGCCCAGGTGACACGAGAGCGGAACACTGCCCTAGATCCCCATTCCGTGATCGTCGCGGACCCGGCCTCGACCGACCAGTGAAAACAGTCGGCCGACCAGGAAGTTCAGCACCCAGGCCACCCCGGTGGCCAGGGGAATCAGCACGGCGAGGACCACCAGCAGCTGCGGCACGAAGGACAGTCCGGTGAGCCATTCCTCCACCGAATCCCACCAGGCCAGGAAGCCGTTCACCGGACACCTCCTCGCCGTCGGCCGGTTATTCTCACGCTGACTTTAACCAAGGCTACCCGCCGTCCGGGAGCAGCCCGCGACGCCGCAGCAGCGGCGTGATCTGCGCGGGCCGGCCCAGCATGCTCTGGTGTGCGGCCACCGGATCGACGCTGTCGCCGCGGCTGAGCACCGCCTCGGCGAAGGCCCGGCCCTGGTCGCGGCGCAATCCCCCGGACCGCAGGAACCACCGCTCGGTCTCCGCGTCGAGGATCTCCGACCAGATGTAGCTGTAGTACGCCGACGAGTAGCCGCCGCCGAAGATGTGGTTGAAGTAACTGCTCCGGTAGCGCGGCGGGATCAGCGGATGGGCCAGGCCTGCCTGCTCGAGGGCGTGCTGCTCGAAGGCCGCGACGTCCTCGGGAATCTGGTCCTCGGTGAGCCGGTGCCACGCCAGGTCGAGGGCGGCGGCCGCCAGGTATTCGACGGTCGAGTGCGCGCTCTCGGTGTCGCCGGCCGCGCGCACCGCGGCGAGCAGTTCCTCCGGAGCCGGCTCACCGGTGCGATGGTGCCGGGCGTAGCCCGGCGCCACCTGCGGGTGCAGCGCCCACATCTCGTTGACCTGTGACGGGAACTCCACGAAGTCGCGGGGCACCGAGGTGCCCGACTGGGAGACGTAGTCGACCTCCGAGAGCAGACCGTGCAGCGCGTGCCCGAACTCGTGGAAGGCGGTGGTCAGCTGGTCCAGCGAGAGCAGGCACTTCTCCCCCGGCGCCGGCTTGGTCAGGTTGAGCACGTTGACCACCACCGGCCGGGTGCCGAGCTGCGCGGACTGATCCACGATGGAGTTCATCCACGCCCCGCCGCGCTTGGACGGGCGGGCGAAGAAGTCCCCGAGGAACAGTCCGATACCGTCCCCGCCGGCGGTGCCGGTGGTGTCCTGATCGTCCTGGGCGCCGGCGAAGACCTCCCAGACCCGCACATCCGGGTGATAGCCCGCCAGATCCGGCCGCTCGACGAAGCGCAGGCCGTACAGCCGCTGTGCCGCGGCGAACACCCCGTCGCGGTAGACGGCGTCGAGTTCGCAGTACTCCTCGAACCGGTCCACGGCCCCGGCGTCCCCGGTCCCGTCCTCGCCGGCCGGGCTGCGCTCCTCGATGCCGAGTGCGTAGGTGACGTCCGCCGGTCCCGGCTCCAGGCCGGTGGCCGCCGACAGCCTCGCGATCTCCCGGTCGGCGGCGGCCATGGCGGCCCCGCCGAGTTCGGCGAGCAGCTCGGCCACCGCCCCGGGATCGGGTGCGGTCTCCTCGTCGATCACGTACTCGGCGTGATCGGCATAGCCCAGCAGCACGGCCCGGCGGGCCCGCAGGGCGACGATCTCGCGCAGCATGTCCCGGGTGTCGAACTCGTTGCCGCGGGCGCAGCGGTTGATCGACGCGTCGAAGATCCGCTGCCGCACAACCGGATCGGTGATCTTGGCGACGGTGGACTGGCTGGTCGGCAGCTCCAGGGCGATCAGCCAGCCGGCCTCGTGCCCGGCCTCGGACGCCGCCCGCGCGGCGGCGGCGATCTCGCCGTCCGAGAGGCCGTCGAGCTCGGCCGGCTCGGTCAGCAGCACCGCCGAGGCGTTGGTGTCGGCGAGCAGCTTCTGGGAGAACTCGGTGGTCAACGTGGCCAGCCGGGCCGAGATCTCGCGCATCTGCTGCTGACCGTCGGCGTCGAGGCCGGCCCCGGCGCGCACCGCGTCGCGGTACCGACGTTCGAGCAGCCGCAGCTGCGGCCCGGTCAGGTCCAGCTCGCGGCGGCGCCGGTACAACTCGTCGATCCGGGCGAACAGCACCGGATCCATGAGGATCGCGTTCTGGTGTTCGGTGAGCCGGACCGCGAGCTCGGTCGCGATCTCCGAGCGGCGCGGATTGCTGTCGGCGCCTTCGAGATTGAAGAAGATCCCGTTGGCGCGGGCGAGGAGCCGGCCGGACGCTTCGAGCGCGGCGACGGTGTTCTCGAAGGTCGGCGGCTCCGGGTTCTGGGCGATCGCGGCCACCTCGGCGCGGTGCGCGGGCAGGGCGATGTCGTACGCGGGCAGGAAGTCGTCGTCGCTGATCGCGGCGAAGTCCGGAAGGTCGTACGGCAGGCCGGATTCGGCCAGCACGGGATTGTCCGACACGGTTACTTCCCCTTCGGCTTGTCGCCCGTCTCCGTACTCAGGGCCGCCACGAAGGCCTCCTGCGGGACGTCGACGCGGCCGATCGTCTTCATCCGCTTCTTGCCCTCCTTCTGCTTCTCCAGCAGTTTGCGCTTACGGCTGATGTCACCGCCGTAGCACTTGGCGAGCACGTCCTTGCGGATCGCCCGGATGTTCTCGCGGGCGATGATCTTCGAGCCGACGGCCGCCTGGATCGGCACCTCGAACTGCTGCCGCGGGATGAGCTCCTTGAGCTTGAGAGCCATCTTGTTGCCGTAGGCGTAGGCGGCGTCCTTGTGCACGATGGCGCTGAAGGCGTCGACGGCCTCGCCCTGCAGCAGGATGTCCACCTTCACCAGCTCGGCCTCGGCCTCGCCGGCCTCCTCGTAGTCGAGGCTCGCGTAGCCGCGGGTGCGGGATTTGAGGGCGTCGAAGAAGTCGAAGATGATCTCCGCCATCGGCATGGTGTACCGCAGCTCCACGCGGGTCTCGGACAGGTAGTCCATGCCGCCGAGTTCGCCGCGCCGCGACTGGCAGAGCTCCATGATGGCGCCGATGAACTCGCTCGGCGCGATGATCGTCGTCTTCACGATCGGCTCGAAGATGTGCCGGGTCTTGCCCTCCGGCCAGTCCGACGGGTTGGTCACCACATGCTCGGTGCCGTCGTCCATCACCACCCGGTAGACCACGTTGGGTGCGGTGGAGATCAGGTTGAGGTCGAACTCGCGCTCGAGACGCTCGCGGGTGATCTCCATATGCAGCAGGCCGAGGAAGCCGCAGCGGAAACCGAAGCCGAGCGCCACCGAGGTCTCCGGCTCGAAGGTCAGCGCCGCATCGTTGAGCTGCAGCTTCTCCAGCGCCTCGCGGAGCACCGGGTAGTCGGAGCCGTCCACCGGGTACATGCCGGAGTAGACCATCGGCCGCGGCTCCCGGTAGCCGGTGAGCGCCTCGGCGGCGCCGCCCTTGGCGGTGGTCACGGTGTCACCGACCTTGGACTGCCGGACGTCCTTCACGCCGGTGATCAGGTAGCCCACCTCGCCCACGCCCAGGCCCTTCGCGGCCTTGGGCTCCGGCGAGACGATGCCCACCTCGAGCAGCTCGTGCGTGGTGCCGGTGGACATCATCGCGATCTTCTCGCGCGGCACGATCCGCCCGTCCACCACTCGCACATAGGTCACCACGCCGCGGTAGGTGTCGTAGACCGAGTCGAAGATCATCGCCCGGGCGGGCGCCTCCGGGTCGCCGACCGGGGGCGGGACCAGACGGATCACCTCGTCGATCAGGGCCGGGACGCCCTCGCCGGTCTTGCCGGACACCCGCAGCACGTCCTCGGGTTCGCAGCCGACGATGTGCGCGAGCTCGGCCGCGTACCGGTCCGGGTCGGCGGCCGGCAGGTCGATCTTGTTCAGGACCGGGATGATGACCAGGTCGTTCTCCATGGCCAGGTACAGATTGGCCAGCGTCTGCGCCTCGATGCCCTGAGCGGCGTCGACCAGCAGGATCGCGCCCTCGCAGGCCTCCAGCGCGCGCGAGACCTCGTAGGTGAAGTCGACGTGACCGGGGGTATCGATCAGGTGCAGCACGTAGTCGGTCTGCGGACCGTCCGGGCCGTCCGCCTTCCACGGCAGACGCACGTTCTGCGCCTTGATGGTGATGCCGCGCTCGCGTTCGATGTCCATCCGGTCCAGGTACTGCGCCCGCATGTCGCGTTCGGCGACCACACCGGTCAGCTGCAGCATCCGGTCGGCCAGAGTGGACTTGCCGTGATCGATGTGCGCGATGATGCAGAAGTTACGGATCCGCTGGGGATCCGTGAACGTGGTGTCAGCGAAGGTGGAAATCTCTACTGCTCCTTGACGCGAGTGGTTCCCTACAGTCTCTCACGAACGTCTGGAGCGGCTGCGACGGCGGACCGCCGCGGCCGTGGTCGACGACCACGCAGCCTTCCACCTGGAGGTCCGCAGGCTGCGGCCCGGCCCCGGCCGGGCGGGGTCACGGAGCGAACACCCGGTAGCGGCGGAACTCCGCGTCCACCAGCAGGTCCACCGATTCACCCGAACGCATCGGCGACTCCGCCCCGAGCCGATGCCGGAAGCGGTGGCGCAGGCCGGACTCCGGGTCGTCGTAGATCACCACCAGGTCGGTCACCCCACCGGTGTGCTCCACGCAGTCCACGGTCCCGCGGATCAGCCGGCCGTTGTCGTCGAGCCACAGCCGCGCAGAGTCCTCCCGGAGCGCCCGGCTGCGGGCGCGCAGTCCCCTGCCGAACCGCTGCACCCCGGCGGTGAAGATCGCCAGACCGATCAGCCCGAGCATCAGCTGCAGGATCCAGCCGGTGTCCGTGCTCACCGAGTACTCGGGCTTCTCGGTTTCCGAGATCAGCCACCAGACCGCCGCCGCCAGCGCCAGACCGCCGACCAGCAGCTGCGCACCGCCGACCGTCACGTACCGCTCGATCTCGGTGTCGCGGTCGATGTCCGCGGCGATGTCCCTCTGCTGCATGCAGGCACCGTAACGCCGCTCGGCGGCACCGGCGGCGCTTCCTCAGCCGTCCGAATGACCGGATTCTTCGGCACTCTTGTACGCACCACGGCCACACTTCTGTGCCGAAGTTCTCGCGTCAACGGATCGCCCGGGACGCACCGGGTGGAACCGGATCACCGCCGGGTGCGTCTAACCGGAATGGAACCGCTCGACGCATTCATCGCCGACCACGACGGCATCATCACCACGGCGCAGGCCCGACGCTGCGGTCTGAGCCGGGATCAGATCCGGCACCGGATCACCTCCGGCCACTGGCAGGCGGTGGGGCGCGGGGTGTACCTGTGCGCCGACCATCACCTCACCGAGGCTGCTCGATTCCGGGCCGCGGTGGCCCTCCATCACGGTGTCGCCGACCGCACCAGCGCCGCCTGGTGGCACGGCATGCTCGACGAGCTGCCGCCGGCGATCACCGTGAGTGTGCCGCGCACCGCTCACGGTGCCCGCTCGTCCGCCCTGCTCACCGATGTGGTCCGGCGCAGCTACCCGGCCGAGGACGTCGAGGTGATCCGCGATGTGCCGGTCACCCGGCGGCCGCTCACCGTGCTGGCTGCGGCGGCCGAGGTGGCGGACGGCATCGGACTGTTCGACCGGCAGTTGCAGATCGGGGCGGTCACCGTCCCCGCCCTGCACAGGGCCGCCGAGCGCAACAGCGGTATGCACGGCCTGCAGGTGGGCCGCGAGCTGCTCGCAGTCCTCGACGGCGGGAGCCAGTCGGTGGCCGAGAGGCACTGGGTGGCGCTGCTGCGTGAGCACGGGATCACCGGGTGGGTGCAACAGCTGAGGTTCGGGCGCTGGGTACTCGACTTCGCCTGGCCCGATCACCGGGTGGCCGTGGAGATCCAGGGCTGGCAGTGGCACAACCGGCACGAACGGATGGCCGCCGACCAGGCCAAGGCGGCGGCCCTGGCGGCTGCGGGCTGGCTGATCCTGCCGTTCTCCTGGTCGAAGATCCGCTACCAGCCGGAGCAGGCCGTCGCCGAACTCTGTTCGGCTCTGGCCACCCGCAGCTAGCGCCTCCGGCCGAGAACTTCGGCACTCGAGTACGCACCACAGCCACACTTCTGCACCGAAGTTCCCCGGCTACCGTGAAAGCCATGAGTGAGCAGGCGATGCAGACCCGCGAGATCACCGGTGACGGGGTGGTCGCCACCGTGACCGGCCCCGATCGGCCGACCGGACTGGTGGTTCTCGCGCACGGGGCGGGCGGCGACCGGAACGCCCCGATCCTGGTCGCACTGGCCGGGTCGCTGACCGGAATCGGGCTCGCGGTGGCCCGGATCGATCTGCCCTACCGGCAGCAGCGGCCCAAGGGACCGCCGAGTCCGTCGCGCGCCGCCGTCGACCGCGACGGGATCGCCGCCGCCTGCACTGTGCTGCGCGAGCAGGTGCCCGGACCGCTGATCCTCGGCGGTCACTCGTACGGCGGTCGGCAGGCGTCGATGCTGGTCGCCGAGAATCCGGAGTTCGCCGACGGCCTGCTGCTCACCTCGTACCCGCTGCACCCGCCGGGCAAACCCGAGCGGATGCGCACCGAGCATCTCCCCGGCATCACGATCCCCACGGTGATCGTGCACGGCCGCAGCGATGCCTTCGGGACCTCCGACGAGATGGCCGCGGCCGCAACCCTGTTCGGCGGGCCGGTGCATGTCGTGGAGGTGGACAAGGCCGATCACAGTCTCAGACCCGAGCGCAGCGGCGTCGCCGCACTGACCGCCGCCGCCGTGGCGCAGTATCTGCTGCCGGGCTGAGGGTCAGCGCCAGCCGTACCCGCTGCGCAGGTGGTCGGCGACCTCCTCGAAGCGGCGCCGGTCGAAGATCGCCCCTTCCCGGCGGATCCCCTTCTCCTGCACCACCAGCACCCGGTCCAGCCGCACGAAGCTCTCCCGGTTCTTCGTGTCCCAGGTGCCGGTGCCGATCGACAGCCATTCCGGATCGTCGCGGTGATAGTCCTGGCTCGAGAGCATCAGGCCCAGCAGCAGCCGGGAGTGCCGGCCCACCACCAGCACCGGCCGGTCTTTGCCCTGTTCGGGGTCGTCCTCGAACGGCACCCAGGTCCACACGATCTCGCCCGGGTCGGCGTCCCCGTCCAGGTTCGGCGCGTACACGATCTGCCGCGCGAAGTCGCCCGTCGGATGCGTGTCCGGGCCGCGCCGGACCTGCCGCTGAGAATCGCTCACTTCCACCCTTCCGTCACCGCCGGCTCGCGCCGAACACCAGGTCAGTCGCGCGCACGGCGCGTCACGCCGGATCGCTCGACCCGCTCGTACAGTGCGTCCATGAAAACACGGCCTGCGGTGAAGCGGCGGGGTGCGGTTCAGCTCAGCGCCGGCCGACGTGCGGTCAACGGAGCAACCCCTTGGCCCGGCGTTTGGCGCGGCGGGCCAGATCGGCGGCGCGGGTGGTGATCGCGCGCCGGTCGTCGGGCATCGGCATGTTCTTGATCCAGTAGGCGAGGGCGTCGAGTCCGGCGTCGAGGGTCTCGTCGGTACCGGGCACGCGCGACTCCGTCGCGTCGGCGTCGAGGGAGACTTGCAGGTCGTCGAGTGTGCCGGTCACGGCGTACCCGCCGTCGACGACGGCGGCGGCCAGGGCGGTGGACTGTTCGGCGGCCCAGGTGCGTTGCTCGGCGGTCAGTCCGAGCGGCTTGCCCTCGCCGGTGTGCCGCAGCGCCTGCCCGATGAACTGGTGCTTGACGATGCGTTCGTAGCGCCGCCATTCGATGTCGGCGGGCTGGATGCGCGAGTTGAGCCGGCGCAAGAACTCGGTCTGTGCGGCGGTCAGTGAGCTGTTGTCGCGGTTGCCGGTGATCGGCAGGTCCGCCGGGTCCGCGCCGAGTACCGACAGGAAGCGCTCCCACAGTCCGTCGCCGGGGGCGGCGGTCCCCTTGGCAGGCACGGTCACCACGTGGATCCGGCCGGTGGGGATCTCCTCGGCCCAGGTGCGCAGCACCCGCGGATAGTCCTGGAACTCCCAGAACGGCTGCCGCGAGACGCTCTCGTCGTGCGGCCCGCCGGGTGCGTAGTTGGCCACCGAGGCGAGGAACTCGTCGAAGGACGCCGGCCGCTGGTTCTTGACGTTCTCTTGCCACACCGACGGGAGCTGGCGGGCCAGGTCGCGCAGGGTGAGGATGACGTGCACCTCGTCGGCGAAGGACAGGTCGTCGAGCAGGGACCGCACGTGCTCCGGGCGGGCGGTGGCGAGGAGTTCGTGCGAGTACAGCGAGGCGCCCGGCCAGGCCTTCATCTGGGCGAGCATGGTGGGCCAGGCGTCGGCGTGCGCGGGGTCGGCCCAGTCGAGGTAGCGGTCGGCCTGCAGATGTGCGGCGGCGTGGAAGTGGTCCTCCATCAGCACACCCGGGTAGAGCAGATTCGAGCGTTCGAGGGCGAGGTCGCGGTTGCGCCACAGCCGGTCCTGCAGGTGGGTGGTCCCGGTTTTGGGCAGTCCGACGTGAACGAAAACGGTCGACATAATGTCTCAACCCTAGTCGAGCGAGCGGGCAGCGGACCGCAGCGCCGGCAGCGATTTGGGCGGATGCCCCGGCACTGGTAATCTTGACTGCTGTTGCGAATACGCAGGTCGTTCGGCGACCGCGAACCGCAAGAGTACACAGACGATCACTGGCCGCACGGGCGGCCGCAAACTGAGGATGTAGAGGACTTCGCGTGGCAAACATCAAGTCGCAGATCAAGCGGAACAAGACCAATGAGGTGCGCCGTCAGCGCAACCAGTCGATCCGTTCGGCCCTGCGTACCTCGCTGCGGCACTTCCGTGAGACCGTCGCCGCCGGCGACAAGGAGAAGGCCGGCGAGCTGCTGCACAGCACCAGCCGTCAGCTGGACAAGGCCGTGAGCAAGGGCGTCATCCACAAGAACCAGGCCGCCAACAAGAAGTCGGCCATGGCTCTCTCGGTCAACAAGCTCTGACTCTCCCACTCGGGCTCCGGCCCGTGTGACCATAGTTCTTTCGTTTCACCCCGACGGTGTCCACGCCATCGTCGGGGTGAAATCTGTGTGCGGGTCGTGGTGCGGCGGCACCGGTTCGGGTCAGGGTTTTTCGGGGTCAGGCTTTCGGGGTCAGCGGCCGCGGCGCGGCCGGAGCTGGGCGACGCGGGTGACGGCGTGCTCGAGGGCGTAGTCGGGGTCGGCGGCTCTGCCCTTGACCGCCCCGTTGAGTTCGGTGACCACCAGCACCGCCTCGGCGATGGAGTCGCTGTCCCAGCCGCGGGCCTGCCCCTGCAGCTTGTTCACCCGGCCGGGCGGCATGCCCAGTTCACGGGCGGCGGTGAACTTGTCGACCGAACCCATGGTGCGGACCCGGGCGATCGAATGCACCGCTTCGGCGAGCGCGTCGGCGAGCAGCACGCGGGCGGTGCCGTGATGGTGTGCCCAGGCCAGTGATTCGAGGGCCCCGGACAGGTCTCCGGTGACGGCCCGGTCGGCCACTTCGAAGCCCGTCACCTCGGGCCGTCCGACGTAATAGGTGCGCACGGCGGTCTCGTCGACCTTGCCGCCGGTGTCGGCGACCAACTGATGACAGGCGGCCGAGAGTTCCCGCAGCTCCGAGCCGACCAGTTCGGCGACGAGTTCGACCACGGCCGGGCTCACCCGCACGCCCAGGGACCGGAACTCCTTGCGGACGAAGTCGACGCGGTCGCTCGGCCATTTGGGGGCGGCGGTCTCGAACTCCTGCGCCCCGGCCTTCTTCAGCTCGCCGACCATCGCCTTCTGGCGGCCGCCGCCGGTGTGGATCACCATCATGGTGATGCCCTCGGGCAGGGCACGCGCGGTGGCGGTGATCAGCGAGGCGGGCTCCTTGCCGGCGTCGGCCGCCGACTCGATGACCACGATGCGCTCTTCGGCGAACAGCGACGGACTGAGCAGTTCGGCCAGTTCGGGCACCGTCACGTCGCCGGCCCGCACCCGGGTGACCGGCACGTCCTCCCCCGCCTCCTTCGACCGCGCAGCGGCCACCTCTTTGATGACGCGACCGGTCAGGAAGTCGTCGTCGCCGAGCAGGAGATAAAGCCGGTCACTCACGACGACCATCGTGCCACGCCCTGCCGACGCCGCGCCGCGCGGACCGGCCGGAACAGACGGTCCGCGGGCCGGCGTGAGTCCCGCTGGTACGAACATCCGAACTCTTCGTGATCCGGGCGACAACGCCATCTGCGGCAGTTCGCGTTCATCCGGCATTCACGACGAAAGCGAGAGACCGCAACCATGGCCTACCCCACCGCACCCCTGCCGGAGCCGACCCCTGCTCCTCCTCCCGGCCCGGCGCCCCGGAAGAAGTGGCCGTGGATCGTCGGCGGTGTGCTCGCGGCATTCGTCGTCATCGGAATCGTCGCAGGCGTCACGGAGAGCGGTGAGCCGGAGAAGAGCGCCGACACACGGGCCGCAGCCCCGAGCGTGGTCACCGAGACCGTGACCGCGCGGCCGTCGGCCACCGCCACGGCGCCCATCGAGGCCGCAGACGAGACGACGACGTCGACGACGACCGCCCGCAGGACCACGACCCGGACCACTCCGCTCGTGAAGTCCAACGCTCAGCGCCAGGCCGAGAACTATCTGGACATGTCCGGCTTCTCGCGCAGCGGCTTGATCGAGCAGCTCGAGTTCGAGGGGTACTCCACCGGTGAGGCGACGCAGGCGGTGAACAACCTGGACGTCGACTGGAATGAGCAGGCGGCCCGCAAGGGGAAGGACTACCTGGACATGTCGCCGTTTTCGCACTCGGGTCTGGTCGAGCAGCTCCAGTTCGAGGGCTTCACGGCCGAGCAGGCCGAGTACGGTGCGACCAAGGCCGGCGCTTAGCGCGTGTGTGGCGGCCCGCGGCGCAACCGTCCTGTCGATCAAAGTCGAGGCGCTCGCCGATCAGGACGAGGCCGATCGATGCACGGCGGTGGTGCCGCAACTCGCGAAGGTCATGACAGCGCTCGGGTGGTGACCGTGCCCGCCCCCGCCGGCCGGGTGTTCTGCCGCGCGAGGTCAGGAACGCCACGCAGCCCAGCCGACGAGCCCGGCCAGGGTCAGCACACCGGCCGCCTGCCAGCCCGGTACCTCCGGTGCCGCCCAGCCCGGTGAGCCGAGCCGCTGCGCGCACTCGACCAGCCACCACATCTCCGGACCGGCAGCACGCAGCAACAGCTCTGCCACCAACGACGGCAACCCGGTCGGCGGCCCGAGTGCCCCGAGCACCGCCGCCAGTGTGCCGAGCAACCCGATGATCCCCACCACCGGCGCCACCAGCAGATTGGCCGGCAGCGAGACCAGCGAAACCCGATCAGAGATCGCGATGATCAGCGGAGTGGTGAGGATCTGCGCGGCCAGGGCCATCGCGACCAGCACCGCCAGCGGCTCGAGTACCCGGCGGCGTGTGAGCCACCGCCGGATCGGCGCCGCCCACAGCACCAATCCGAGCGTGGCCACCACCGACAACGCGAACCCCGGCGTCAACGCCATCTGCGGCCACACCAGCATGATCGCGGCGATCGCCGCCCCGAGCGCCGGCAACGCCTGAGACCGGCGCTGCGCCAGCGCACCGAGCAGCCCCACCGACCCCATCACCGCCGCCCGCAACACCGAATCGGTCGGCCGCACCAGCACCACGAACCCGACCACCGCGATCAGCCCCAGCACCACCGTCACCCGCGTCGACGCCCCGCACAGCCGCAGCCCCAGCACCACCGCCCCGATCACCAGCGAGAAGTTCGCCCCGGACACCGCCGTCAGATGCGTCAGACCGGCCGCCCGGAAGTGTTCGCGCAGCACCGGATCCAGCCCGGACGTGTCCCCCAGCACCAGCCCGGGCAGCAGCCCCGCCTCCCTCTCGCCGAGCGCGACCGCCGCAGTCTGCACCAGCCGCGCCCGCACGGCCCCGGCAGCGCGCTGCCACACCGGGGCCGCCCCGGACACCCGCACCGGACCGGCCACGGTCAGCCGGGCCGCCTGCAGCCGCTGCGCCGCCCCACCGTCCGGCGGGCGGATCCGGACCACCGCCGAAAGCCGCTGGCCCGGAAGCGGATCGGTCAACTCGTCGGCCGCGGCCTGCAAGCTCGCCGGCACCCCGGTCACCGCCCGTCCGGCCATCGACTCGATGCGTACCGGAAGCCGCAACCGTCCGCCGGACTCGCCCGGACCGCCGAAGTACAGCGGATCGCCGGTCACCCGGACGGTGACCGCCGTCTTGCCGGCGACATCCCGCACCGGTGACTGCTCGGCCGCCACGACCCGCAGCACGGTGACCGCCCCGGCCGCCGCGCACAACCCGCACGCCGCGGCCAGAGTCGCCGCCACCGTCCGCCGGCCCGGACGCGTCATCACCGCCAGCCCCACCGCGGCCCCCGCCGCCAGCGCCCCGGTCAGCGATACGCCGAGCGCCGTCGGTGTGATCAGCACCAGCGTCACCGTCAGCCAGCTGGCGGCTGCCGGCATCAGCAGCCGCAGATCCCCCGTCACCGTTCCCCCGTCACCGTCGCCTCCGGCCGGCCCGGTCAGCCGACGGTCACCAGATCGCGCAGCCTGGCCAGCTTCGCCGGCCCGATCCCGTCCACCTCGCCGAGCTGATCCACCGATGTGAACCGGCCGTGCGCCTCCCGCCACGCGATGATGCTCTGCGCGGTCACCGGCCCCACCCCGGGCAGCGCCTCGAGTTCGGCGGAGCTCGCGGTGTTCAGATCCGGTTTGCCCGCCGGCGACGACCCGCCGCCCCCGCCACCGGCGGTCGTCGCCCCGCCCGCACCGCCCGCCGACTCTCCGGCCGGCACCACGGCGCTGCGCACCGAGTCCTTTCCCGCCTTGCCCACCAGCACCTGATCGCCGTCGTGCAGCGGCTGCGCCAGGTTCAGGCTGAGCACGTCGGCGCCGTCGACGGCCCCGCCCGCCCGTTCGAGCGCATCGGCCACCCGCGCATCGGGTGCGAGCCTCACCAGTCCGGGCGTGTGCACCAGTCCGGCCACGCTCACCACGATCTGCGCCGGTGCCGCCGAACTCTCCGGCAGCGCCCCCGGACTCGCTGTGGCCGGCATGCCCGCCGACGCCGGGAAGGCGACCGCCGGGGCCGCCGGTTCACCGCGTTTGAGCAGTGTGTATCCGGCGAAGACACAGGCCAGCACGCCGATCACGATCAGCCCGATCGCGGCCGGCGGCAGCATGGCCAGTCGGCGGCGCGGTCCCGGCCAGCCGTCGCCGGACTCGTCCGCGGCTTCCGGATCGTCCTCGTCCCAGCCACTCTCCTCATCCCAGCCGGTCTCCTCGCTCCAGTCGCTTCCGTCCTCCCCCTCCGGCTCGTCGTTCCAGTGCTGTTCCCCGGCCCGGTGATGCTCCTGCGCCCAGTCGGGCCCGCGGTCGAGTGTCCGGTCCCAGTCGTCGGCGGTCGGCCGATCCTGCTCGAGCACCTCGGCGAACCCGGCCTCGCCGTCGTCGTCGGTGTGCCGGGTCCAGGCGGCCCGGCCGGCGTCGGTCCGCAGCCAGTCCGGAATGGCGACGCCGCCCCAGCCGTCGCCGGACTCGGCCGGCGCGGCGAGACGCTGGAGCGGATCGGCCGGTCCGGCCTCTGAACTGCGGTGACTCGATCTCCTGGCCATGTCTGTGACGTTAGGAAGGCGGCACGTCCGGCACCACCCCGACCGCGGCCGCGCTGTGGATGATCCGGAGTTGTCCACAGATGGTGCCGAATCGCAGAGATCAGACGACCGACGGCCCTGCACTGGCCGAGTGTGGTGTTAGCTAAGTTGTAGGGGTGCCTGTCATCGTCGTCACCGATTCGTCTGCACGGCTGCCCGCCACCGTCGCCGACCGGTACTCCATCGTGCAAGTTCCGCTGCACCTCTCGCTGCCGGACGGCACCGAGTATCTCGAGGGCGTCGACGACATCCCGCCGCAGGTGATCTCGGAGCCGGACATCACCACCTCCGGCGCCAACCCGCAGGACCTGATCGAGGTGTACCAGGAGGCCATCGAGCGCAGCGAGGGCGACGGCGTGGTGGCCGTGCACATGTCACGCCGCCTCTCGGGCACCTGGGCCGCCGCCCGGCTCGTCGCCGAGGAGCTCGGCGAGAAGCTGCGCGTGGTCGATTCGCGTGCGGCCGGAATCTCGGTGGGGCTCACCGCACTGGCCGCCGCCCAGGCCGCCGACGCCGGTGCGAGCCGCGACGACGTCTACGAGGCCGCCATCCGGGCCGCGGCCACCGCCGAATCGATGCTCTGCGTTCAGACCCTGGAGAATCTGCGCACCAGCGGCCGCATCTCGGCGGCCAGCCGGCTGCTCGGCTCCGCACTGGCGATCAAACCGATCCTCAACATCGCCGACGGCGTGCTCGCGCTGCAGGAACGTCAGCGCACCATGACCCGGGCCGTGAACCGGATGCTCGACACGCTCGCCGAGCACGTCGGCGACGACGAGGTGACCCTGGCCGTGCAGCACTGCCAGGCTCTGGAGCTGGCGGCCGAGGTGCACGCCGGTGCGCTCGAACGGCTCCCCCACGTCACCTCGTCGCTGATCGTGGATCTGGGGCCGGTGCTCGGCGTGCACGTGGGCCCGGGCGCGGTGGGTGTGACCGTGGGCCGCGGCCTCGAACCCCTCGACTAATGGGAAGTACCAAGTCCACCGGATTGGATCCGGCAGAGTTGGTACTGGTAGCCGCTACTGGGTGAACACTCTCCTCGACTGGGCTCGCGAGCCCTAGGGTCAGATCGTGTCCCTGGTAGTCGGCCAGGAGGTTGATCGCTGATGGGATGTCGTGCCCGGCCTGAGTTCGGGGTGTGAGCACTGGTCCATTAGTTCGCGGCTCGCCTTCTCGGCGTGGCTGCCATCGGTAGCGATCGGGAAGGGAGTCGGTGACGATGCTGTTGTTCGTCGGTGACGATTGGGCAGAAGACCACCACGACGTGGAGGTTCAGAACGAGCAGGGCCGCATCCTGCGGCGGGCGCGATTGCCGGAAGGTATCGCTGGGATCGCCGGGTTCGGCGAACTCGTCGGCCAGTTCCTGCCAGAAGACGGTCAGGCCTGCGATGTGCTGGTGTGCATCGAGGTCGATCGCGGCACGTGGGTCAACGCGCTGCTGGCAGCCGGGTATCGGGTGTTCGGCGTCGATCCGCGGCAGGCGCATCGCCACCGCGAGATCCTTTCCAGTTCCGGGGCGAAAAGCGATAAGGGTGATGCGCACGCACTGGCGGACATGATCCGCACCCGCCGCCATCAGCTCCGCGAAGCCGGCGGTGACTCCGAGATCGCCGCAGCGATCAAGGTGGTCAGCCGAGCTCATCAAAGCATGATCTGGGACCGCACCCGGCACATGCTGAGGCTGCGAGCGGCTCTGCGCGAGTACTTCCCGGCGATCCTGCTGGTCTGCGCCGAGCTCGACCTCGCATTGACCAGCCGCCCGATCCTGGCCCTTCTGGCCAAGGCGGCAACACCGCAGAAGGCCGCGAAACTCACTGCCCGGCAGATCCTCCCAATGCTCAAGGGATACCACCGCAAGGAAGACAAAGCCGCCCGGATCCAGCAGATCCTCCACGGCGAGCACCTCGGGCAACCGGAGATCCTCACCAGCGCGTACGCGGCATCGGTTCGCTCGACCGTGGCCGTGATCAGCGTGATCAACGAGGAGATCTCCGCCCTGGAACAGGAGGTGAAGGCACATTTTGGCCAGCACCCGGACGCTGAGATCATCGCCAGCCAACCCGGCCTCGGCGTGATCACCGGCGCACGGGTGCTCGCCGAATTCGGGGACGCCCCCGGACGCTACCGCAGCTCCAAAGCCCGCAAGAACTACGCCGGGACCAGTCCCATCACCCGCCAGTCAGGCAAAACACGGGTGGTCGCCGCACGCTTCGTGCACAACGACCGGCTCGTCGACGCTCTTCACTCACAGGCCTCCTGTGCCCTACTCCACGACGAATACGCCCGCGCATACTACGACCAGCAACGCGCCCGCGGCGTCAAACACAACGCCGCCCTCCGCCAACTCGCCAACCGCCTGGTCGGCATCCTCCACGGCTGCCTAACCCACCAGAGCACCTACCACCAAGACACAGCCTGGGCACACCACACCACGGCCGCGGCTTGACATCAAACGTCCAGGGATGTCTGAACCGGACCGACCGCTCCGCGGTCAGCGCAGCTGATCGCCGACGACCGGCGCCACCGCGTCGGCGATGGCGGCATGCGTCCGCAGCCCCCAGTGGATGCCGTCCGGGTTCATCTCGGTGCCGGGATCGCTGAAGTGCTCGGCGGTGATCGGATAGAAGTCGACGGTCGGGAGCCCATGTGCGGCGGCCCATTCGGCGATCGCCGCGGTGGTGGGGATCCGGCCCGGGTGGGCGAAACCGTAGTACGGGCTGGCGTGGGTGGGCGGCAGCGCCACCACGATCGGCAGCCCGGGCCGCAGCTGGGCGATCGCGCTGCGCACCTTCTCGTAGTACCGCACGCTCACCTGCGGCGGCAGCGCCAGCGGCCAGCCCAGCGGCGACAGCCGCGGCTGCAGCCAGCCGTAGACCCCGCGGACCCGCCGGCGCAGTCCGGACGGCCGCAGGTAGCGGATCTGTTCGCGCAGCGCGGTCGGCAGCGGCGAGGGCAGCGAATCCATGCCGCCGTAGGCCAGCACCACCACGTCGGCGTGCGGCAGCGCCGCCCAGATCCGCGGATCCTGGGTGACCGCCCACCAGATGTCCCGGCTGGTCCAGCCGATGCGGGCGAACATGTCGACGGGCCGGCCCACGGCCGCGCCGACCCGGTTGGGCCAGATCTGCGGGTCGTCGGCGGGCAGTCCGCCGCGCGGCCCGTAGAACGACAGCGAGTCGGCGAGCACCAGCACCGTGCCGGTGCCGCGGCCGTCCGCCGCGGGCTGCACGCTCACTACTGGACTCCTTCGTCGGCGGATTCGGCGGAGGCGTTCCACACGTCGAGCCGCCACACCGGCTGCTCACCGGGCAGGCTGTGCCCGGACAGCTGGACCCAGCTGGTGTTGGCCAGCCCGCCGAAGATCGGCCAGTTGGCCACCGGCAGGCCGAGCAGGCCCGCGGTGAGGGCGGCGATGGCACCGCCGTGCGAGACCAGCACCACCGGGGCCTCCGGATGCTCGCCCTGGCCCCAGTCGTCCTGCTGCTCGACGAGTTCGGTGACCACCGGCACGGTGCGGGCCGCCACCTCGACGCGGCTCTCGCCGCCGGGCGGCGCCCAGCCCGCGTCGTCGCGCCAGTGCCGGCGGGCGCCGGGCGCGGCCTGATCGACCTCGAGATGGGTCATCCCCTGCCACTGCCCGAGATGGGTCTCGCGCAGCCGCTCGTCGACGCCCACCGGCAGCCCGGCGGCCTCGCCGAGCGCCAGCGCGGTGTGGTGGGCCCGTTGAAGATCCGACGAGACGATCAGCCGCGGGGCCCGGGTGGCCAGTGCCCGGCCCGCCACCTGCGCCTGACTGCGGCCCAGTTCGGAGAGTTCGGTGTCGAGCTGGCCCTGCATCCGGCGGGCGGCGTTGTAGCCGGTCTGACCGTGCCGCAGCAGCACCAGACGGCGCACGACCGGTGTGAGCCGTTCGACGCTGGTGTCGCCCTGATCCGGTTCGAAGGTCATGCCGGGCCGGCGCCGGTTCCGTCCGACTCGTCGTCGCCGGCCGGACGATCCGCATTCGGCAGCCCGTCGATCTCGAGCTGCGGGCAGTCCTTCCAGAGCCGTTCGAGGCCGTAGAAGCCGCGGTCCTCGTCGTGCTGCACGTGCACCACCACGTCGCCGTAGTCCAGCAGCGCCCAGCGGCCGTCGCGGACGCCCTCGCGGCGCAGCGGCTGATGACCGGCCTCGCGCATCTTGTCTTCGACCTCTTCGGTGATGGCGTTGACCTGACGCTCGTTGTCGGCCGAGGCGATGACGAAGACGTCGGTGATCGCCAGCGGTTCGGAGACGTCGATGGCCACCACGTCGGTGGCCTTCAGGTCGGCGGCGGCGTGGGCGGCGACGGCCGCTGCGGCGGCCGCCTCGTCGGTTGCGGTCACTCTTGAGGGTCCTTTCTCGACACGGGATCCCGGCGTTCGGGTTCGGTCCGGTACAGCCCGTGTTTGCTGATGTACTGCACCACCCCTTCGGGCACCAGATACCAGACCGGCCGGCCCGCGCGGGCACGGCGGCGGCAGTCCGTCGACGAGATCGCCAGGGCCGGGATCTCGAGCATCTGCAGCGCCTCGGGCGGTTTGGTGGCCAGCACCCCGGCCAGATGGGTGGCGTCGAGCTCGTAGCCGGGCCGGGTGACGCCGACGAAGTTCGCGAGCTCGAACAGTTCCTGCCAATCCTGCCAGGAGAGGATGGTTTCGAGCGCATCGGCGCCGGTGATGAAGAACAGTTCGTCGTCGGGGAAGACGGTGCGCATGTCGCGCAGGGTGTCGACGGTGTAGGTGACGCCCTCGCGGTCGATGTCGACCCGGCTGACGGTGAACTGCGGGTTGGAGGCGGTGGCGATGACCGTCATCAGGTAGCGATGCTCGGCCGGGCTCACCGTGCGGCTGCCGTCCGCGCCGCCCTCCTTCTGCCAGGGCCGTCCGGTGGGCACGAAGATGACCTCGTCGAGGCGCAGCTGGTCGGCCACCTCGCTGGCGGCCACCAGGTGCCCGTTGTGAATGGGATCGAAGGTGCCGCCCATGATGCCGAGTCGGCGTCTGCGGCGCGGCGACGTCGACCGGTCTGCGGTGGGGACACCTTCTCCGGACATGTCGTCTGACTCTACCCGGCCGGTACCCGGCCGCTTCGGCGCTCCGGCCCGGACGGTCTCAGACCGGCAGCAGCTCAGAGATCACCGAGGCCAGCTGGTCGGCGTTGCGGCACTCGAACATCTCGATCACGTCGGCGTAGCGGCCGGCGATCGAGTCGCCGGTGTCCCAGTGCTCGCGCCGCTCCGGGTTGAGCCAGTAGGCGTTGCGCACCCGGTCGCGCAGGCTGGCGAGTGCGTCGGTGCTGGCGCGCGCGTAGTTGTTGCGGGCGTCGCCGAGGATCAGCAGCGCCCCGCGGTGGGTGAGCGAATCGAGATAGTTCTCGGCGAAGCCCCGCAGCATGTGGCCGTAGTCCGAATGCCCGTCGCGGGTGCTGATCCGGGCCTGGGTCAGCATGGTGCGCATGCGCTCGCCGAACTGGTCGTCGGCGCTGGACCGGTCGAAGTAGTCGGTCACCTCGTCGACGGTGTCGACGAAGGCGAACACCCGGACGTTGGAGAACTGTTGGCGCAGGGCGTACACCAGCTGCAGGGTGAAGCTGGAGAAGCCGGCGACCGAGCCGGAGACATCGCAGATCACCACGAGTTCCGGTTTGCCGGGCCGCGGCTTGCGGTAGCGCAGGTCGATCGGCACGCCGCCGGTGGACATCGACGCCCGCAGCGTCGACCGCACATCGACCGCACCGTGGTTGTTGCGGCGCCGGCGGAATTCGAGTTTGGCGGCGAGCAGCCGGGCGATCGGGTCGATGGTGCGGCGCATCTTGGCCAGGTCCTGTGGGTTGGCGGAGAAGAAGTCGATCTGCTCGGGCAGCTTCGGCACCGCGTAGGCACCCACCTCCTCCCGACCGCGCAGCGCCGCCATCCGGCGCTGCACCTCGGTCTCGATCGCCGAGCGCAGCCGCTCGGCGGCCTCGCCTGCGGCACGCCGGGTGAGTGCGTCGGTGCCGGGCCGCTGGTCGCCGCTGTCCACTCCGGCCGCCATCCCGGCGGCGATCCGGGCGATCAGCGTCTGCGGGGACACCGCGGTGGTGGCCTGATACATCGAGAAGGCCTCACCGCGAGCGCCCTCGTAGCGGCCCACCTCCTGCACGATGGAGGCGACCAGCTGCTCGAAGCGGCCGTCGGTCTGCGACTCCGGGTCGGCGAGGATGTCGGCGGCCAGCTCGCGCAGCGCCGGGACGTCCACCTTCCCGTCGGGGGTGCGCGGCACCTCGAAGGCCTCCCGGCGGGCGGTGCCGCCCAGCGGGAACCAGAGTTCGAAGCACAGGTCGAAGGTGTCCCGGTGCAGATGGTCGGACAGCAGGGTCGCGGCCAGTCCCTCACGCAGACTGGTGCGGTCGAGCAGATCGAGCACCGTCATCGCCTGCCCGGCGTCGATCAGCTGGGACGGCCCCACGGTGATGCCGCGCGACCGCAGGTCCTCGACGAAGCCGGTGAGGTTGTCCACCAACTGGTCCGCGGCCACGGCTCAGCCCAGTTTCAGTTCGCGCAGAGCGGTTTTCACGTCGGGACGATGCTTGAGGACCACACCGAGGGTGCGGGCGATGAGGTCCTCGTCGAGTTTGCCGCGAGTGAGCGCCTGGGCGGCGTCGCCGCCGGTCATCGCCAGCAGCGTATTGCCCCAGTCGATGGTCTCGGCGACCGACGGCTTCTTGCGCACGTCCAGACCGCGCAGCACGCCGACGATCCGCACCAGCTCGGTGGCCAGCGACTGCGGCAGCTCCGGCACCCGGGATCCGAGGATCTCGCGTTCGAGGGTCGCGTCCGGGAAGTCGATGTACAGGTAGAGGCAGCGACGTTTGAGCGCCTCGGAGAGTTCACGATTCGCGTTGGAGGTGAGCACCACGATGGGGCGGCGCTGAGCGACGACGGTGCCCATCTCCGGGATGGTGATGGCGAAGTCGCTGAGCACCTCGAGCAGCAGGCCTTCGATGTCGACGTCGGCCTTGTCGATCTCGTCGATCAGCAGCACCGTGGGTTCGGTGCGGGAGATGGCGGTGAGCAGCGGCCGGGCCAGCAGGAACTCCTCGGAGAAGATGTTCTGCTTGGTGGCGTCCCAATCCTGTTGCCGCCCGGCCTGAATGGCCAGGATCTGCTTGGCGTGGTTCCACTCGTACAGGGCTCGGGCCTCGTCGATGCCCTCGTAGCACTGGAGCCGGACCAGCTCGGCGCCGGTGGCGCCGGCCACGGCCCGGGCCAGTTCGGTCTTGCCGACCCCGGCCGGGCCCTCCACCAGCATCGGCTTGCCGAGGCGGTCGGCGAGGAAGGTGGCCGTGGCGGTCGCCTCGTCGGCCAGATAGCCGGTGGTGGCGAGCTTCTCGGTGACGTCGGCGGCGGAGCTGAAGCTCGGCTCGACGGGCGCGGTCACCGGGGACGCACCTGTCCGTCGCCCCACGCCACCCATTTGGTGGAGGTGAGTTCGGGCAGTCCCATCGGCCCACGGGCGTGCAGCTTCTGGGTGGAGATGCCGATCTCCGCGCCGAAACCGAACTGCTCGCCGTCGGTGAAAGCGGTGGAGGCGTTGACCATCACGGCCGCGGCGTCGACCCGGGTGGTGAACTCGCGGGCGGCCGCCAGGTCGCCGGTGATGATGGCCTCGGTGTGTCCGGTGCCGTAGGTGTCGATGTGGTCGATCGCGGCGTCGAGTCCGTCGACCACCTTCACCGCGAGGTCCAGCGACAGGTACTCCGCATGCCAGTCGTCCTCGGTGGCCGGCAGCATGCCCGCCTCCTCGCCGTGCAGCACCACGCCCTCGGCCTGCAGGGCCGAGGTGATCGGCTCGAGTGCGGCGCCGGCGACGGCCCGGTCGACGAGCACCGTCTCGACGGTGTTGCAGACGCTGGGCCGGCGGGTCTTGGCGTTGACGATCACCCGGGTGGCGGTGTCGACGTCGGCGGCGGAGTGCACGTAGATGTGGCAGTTGCCGGTGCCGGTCTCGATGGTGGGCACGGTGGCGTTCTCCACGACGGTGGCGATCAGGCCGGCGCCGCCGCGCGGGATCACCACGTCCACCAGCCCGCGGGCCTGAATGAGCGCGGTGACGCTGGTCCGGGATTCGCTGGGCAGCAGGTTGACCACGTCCGGGTCCAGCCCGTGCTTGCTGAGCACCGAGCGCAGGATCTCCACCAGGGCGGCGTTGGATGCGGCCGCCGACGACGAACCGCGCAGCAGCACCGCGTTGCCGGACTTGAAGGAGATGCCGAAGCCGTCGACCGTCACATTGGGCCGGGCCTCGTAGACGAAGCCCACCACGCCCAGCGGCACCCGCAACTGCCGCAGCTCCAGGCCGTTCGGCAGGGTCTTGCCCTGGACGACCTCCCCGATCGGATCCGGGAGTGCGGCGACCTGGCGCAGTCCCCCGGTGATGCCGGCGATCCGGGCTCCGGTGAGCCGCAGCCGGTCGACGAGGCTGGCCTCGGTGCCGGCGTCCTCGGCGCGGGCCACGTCCTCGGCGTTGGCGGCCAGCACGGTGTCGGCGGCGGCGTCGATCGCGTCGGCCGCGGCCAGCAGCACCGTGTTCTTCTGATCGGTGGTCAGGGTGGCCAGCCGGCGGGCCGCCCGCTTACCGGCGCGGGCCTGCTCGGTGACGGTGGCGGTGATGGCGGCGTCGTCCGTCGCAGTCACCGGCGCCTGGGTGGTGGGAGCACTCATGGCCTCCAGGTTACTCACGCCGGGATGCGGCGCGGTCACCCAACGGCCCCGACCGTCCCGCGCGGACTCAGCAGCGTTCGAGCGCCGAGGCCAGCACCCGCCGCGAGGGTTCGTCGACGGGCAGCCGGTAAGCGCTGAGGACGGCGACGAACTGCACGGCGTACGGACAGCGGAAACCGCGCAGCGCAGGCATCCAGCGTGCGGGTTCGGCATCGGATTTGGCCTGGTTGCTGGCCGCGTCCACGGCGAGCAGATTGGCCGGATCGTTGGCCAGCGCGGTGCGGGTGGCCGCGGTCCACGACCAGGCGCCCATGTCCCAGGCGTAGGACAGCGGCACCACATGATCGATCTGGACCGCCGCCGAGCCGCGTCCGCGCCGGAAGACCAGGTCGGCGCCGGTGTACGGGCTGCGCAGCCGGCCTGCGGCCACCGCGGTCGGACACGAGGACGTCGGCGTGCGGGCCGTGACCTGCAGGTCCCGGGCGAGGACGTCGTTGCGGGTGTCGCAGCCGTTGCCCGAGCCGCCGATCCCCGCGTCGTCGGTCCAGGCCGGCCCGAAGGCCTCACGCCGGTAATCGCTGCGGTGCGCCGGCCGGCTCGGCAGCACCGGCACCACCGACAGCCGTTGCCGGGCGGTGCTCACCAGCCCCGGATCGACCGGCGACGGCGGCTCGGGCGGGCCGAGGGCCGATGCCACGAAGACCGCGGTGGCGGCGAACCCGGCGAGCACCGCCCAGTGCGTTCCGGTGAGCCGGCTCCGGCCCGGGCGTCGGCGCAGCTCCCACTCCCGCCACCGGAGCAGCAGGCGCGTCCTGATCCTCATTCGTTCTCCTCCACCCTATTAGACGCAGCCGCTCACGATCGGGTTCCATACCGCTGTGACCTGCGTGTCCTTCGCTCGCGCGCGCACCAGAGGCACGTTTACCCGAACGCTCGTGCGAACATCCGGCGCACGCATGGATTAGAACGTCAGAACGATGGCCCGGTGCTGTCGACGACATGGGTGAGCTCGGGGAGGTTCGGTGCGCTCGGGGAGGTGACGACGCCCGAACGACGGCCCGCACGCCCTGGACCCATGACAAAGGTCATGGGCAATCGATGACATCTGCGCTGGGTCCGCCGCCGCCGATCACGGGATCGTCGAAGCATGACCACGAACACCGCGCCCACCGCCGCCCTGCACGCCGAGAATCTCGTCAAATCCTTCCGCGACTCCGGCGGAGGCCGGGTCACCGCCGTCGACGGTCTGTCGCTGAGCGTCCAGCCCGGTGAGGTCGTCGCCTTCCTCGGCCCGAACGGGGCCGGCAAGACCACCACCATCGACATGATCGCCGGCTTCACCCGCCCCGACTCCGGGCGGGTCGAGGTCTACGGCCGCGAGCCCCGGGCCGCCGCCGCGTCGGGCAGCATGGCGCTCATCGCGCAGACCGGCGGGCTGCTGCCGGACTTCACCGTCGAAGAGTCCGTGCAGATCGTCGCCTCACTGCACGGCTGCCCCGAGCGGACCGGCCCGGTGCTGCAGCGGGCCGGGATCGCCGACCTGGCCGGCCGCCGCGTCTCCCGCTGCTCGGGCGGTGAACAGCAGCGCCTCAAGTTCGCGATCGCCACCCTCTCCGACCCGGATCTGATCATCCTCGACGAGCCCACCGCCGGCATGGACGTCGAATCGCGGCGCTCCTTCTGGCACGCCATGCGCGCCGACGCCGACGCCGGCCGCACCGTCCTGTTCGCCACCCACTACCTCGAAGAGGCCGACGCCTTCGCCGACCGCATCGTGATGATCGCCGGCGGCCGGATCGTCGCCGACGGACCCACCGCCCAGATCCGCACCCTCGCCGGCGCCCGCGTGGTCTCGGCGATCGTCGACGACGACGGCCTCACCGCGGTCTGCGCGGCACTGCCCGGCACCCGGGTCCTGGAACGGCGCGGCGGCCGCAGCTACCTGATGGCCGACGACTCCGACGCGCTCGCCCGCACCCTGCTGACCGCCACCGCCGCCCGCGAGGTGGAGATCGCCGCACCCGACCTCGAGGACGCCTTCGTCGCCCTCACCTCGGTCTGACACCTCGCCCGACCAGCACCTGCCCGACCAGCACCTGCCCGACCGGCACCCCGCCTGACCCACCGCGAACCGTATCCCTGGAAAGGACCGTCATGACCGCCTCCCCCACCGCCCCGCTCGCCCAGGCCGCCCGGCCCACGGCCGCCCTGCCCGCGCGCACCTATCTGCGCCTGGACGTCCGGCGCGTACTGCGCAACCGCCGGGCGCTGCTGTTCACCGTGATCATGCCCGGCGTGATGTACCTGATCTTCGGGGCCACCCAGAACACCGACGACCGGGCCGGCGAGGGCAACGTCGCCTTCTACGTGCTCGTCGGCATGGCCGTCTACGGCACCGTGATGGCCGCCGCGTCCAACGCCGCCTCGGTGGCCATCGAACAGCAGGCCGGCTGGACCCGCACCCTGCTGATGACCCCGCTCTCCCCCACCGGATACGTGCTCACCAAGCTGGCGGTGGCACTGACGGTGAGTCTGCTGCCGATGCTGGTGCTCACCGCCGTGGGCGCCGCGACGGGGGCGCACGCGCCGCTCGCCGTCTGGGTGGGCTGCCTGCTGATCGGCTGGCTGGCCTCGAGCATCTTCGCCGCGTTCGGTCTGCTGGTCGGCTCGCTGCTGCGCTCGGACGGCGCCCTGCAGGCGATGGGCGGCATCCTCACCCTGCTGGCCTTCGCCGGCAACGTCTTCGTCCCGGTGCGCGGCGCCATGCTGGTCTTCGCCCAGTTCACCCCGATGTTCGGGGTGGTGACCCTGGCCCGGTACCCGCTCGACCACGGCGACACCGCCTACGACGAGCACGTCGCCCTGTGGGTCCCGATCCTGAATCTGATCGTCTGGGCCGGCCTGTTCGTGGCCGGCGCCGCGATCGCCTACCGTCGCAGTACGAGCCGGCAGTGACCGCACCGGCCCACCGCGCCCCGACGATTCCGGAGGATCCCGTCATCGACCCGCAGCCCGCCCCGCCGTCGCCCACCGCCCCCGAGGTGCGGTGGGCGCAGTGGCGCGACCTGCGCTGGCTGTACTCGGCCATCTGGCTGCTGTTCCTGGCATATCCGATCAGCTCGGTGGCCACCGCCGACCGGCCGCCTGAGGTCAAGGCGCTCGGCTTTCTGATTCTCGCCGTCTTCGCCGTCGTCTACCTGCTGCTCAGCGTCTACGTGATCAATCCGCGGGCGGAGATCACCGGCCGCAACGCCTGGGTGATCCTGCCGCTGGTGGTGCTGACCGGGGCCATGCTGCCGATCATCGGCGAGAACGCCTTCGGCCTGGGACCGTTCCTGATGGCGGTGGCCGCCTTCACCTTTCCGACGCTGTGGGCGGCGGTGACCGTCGCGGCGATCATCGTGCTCTCGGTGCTGCTGCCCGCCGTCAGCGACTGGGAGCTGGACCTGTCGGTGCTGGTGATCCTGGTGTGCGTGGGCTTCACCCTGCTGGGCTTCCGCGCGATGGCGCAGCGCGAACAGGACCGGGAGTACGCCGAGCAGCGGCAGCGCGAGTTGAACGCCCGGCTCGCGGTGGTCGCCGAACGCGAGCGGGTGGCCCGCGACGTGCACGACATCCTGGGGCACTCGCTCACCGTGATCAGCGTCAAGAGCGAGCTCGCCGGGAAGCTCCTCGACCGCGACCCGCAGCGCGCCCGCACCGAACTGGCGGAGGTGAATCAGCTCGCCCGCGAATCCCTCGCCCAGGTCCGCGCCACCGTCGGCCAGCTGCGCAGCCCCGACCTGCCCAGCGGGCTCGCCGCCGCCGAAAGCGCCCTGCGCGCCGCCGGTGTCACCGCCGACCTTCCGCCCGCCGCCCCCGGCGGACCCCACGACGACCTGTTCGCCTGGGTCCTGCGCGAAGCGGTCACCAATGTAGTCCGCCACTCCGGTGCGAGCCGGTGCACGGTGACCGTGACGGCCGGACGCATCCGGATCGCCGACGACGGCCGCGGCATGGACCCGGAACGGACCGGCAACGGCCTCCAGGGGCTGCGCGAGCGCGTCGGCGACGCCGGCGGCCGGCTGGAGATCGCCTCCGGCGCAGGCGGAACGACGATCACCGCCACCGCCCCGGACGAGACGGGAGACGACGCGTGAGCGAACCCATCCGGCTGCTGCTGGCCGACGATCAGGCCCTGGTGCGCGGCGCCCTGGCCGCTCTGCTGGATCTGGAGAACGATCTGAGCGTCGTGGCGCAGGTGGGCCGCGGCGACGAGGTGGTCGACGCGGCCCGCACCGCCGGCGCCCAGGTGTGCCTGCTCGACATCGAGATGCCCGGCGCCGACGGCATCGACGCCGCGGCCGCGCTGCACGCGGCGCTGCCCGAGGTGCGCAGCCTGATCGTCACCACCTTCGGCCGGCCCGGCTATCTGCGCCGCGCGATCGAGGCCGGCGCCTCGGGCTTCGTGGTCAAGGACACCCCGGCCGACGAGCTCGCCGAAGCGGTGCGCCGGGTGCACGCCGGGCTGCGGGTGATCGATCCGACGCTGGCCACCGAGAGCCTGGCGACCGGCGAATCACCGCTCACCCCACGCGAATCCGAGGTCCTGCGCGCCGCGCTGTCCGGTGCGACGGTGGCCGCCGTCGCCGCGCAGGTGCATCTGTCGCCGGGCACGGTGCGCAACCATCTCTCGTCGGCGATCGGCAAGACCGGGGCCGGCACCCGCGCCGAGGCCGCCCGGCTGGCCCGCGAACGCGGCTGGATCTGAGGGACGGTCAGCTCAGCGCGACCAGCTCGTGCAGGGTGTGCTGCCGGTGCCGGTCTCGACCGTGCCGTCGTCCCGGTGCACTTCGGAGCAGCGGTCAGGACTTCTCCAGATAGCCCACCTTGGAGGGCAGCAGGATCGAGTCCACCAGATCGGCCAGCGCGGGATGGCTGATCAGCGTCAGGTCGTCGGTGACGATCGCGGTGGCCAGCTCACGGGCGTCGGCGATCACGTCGGCGTCGTCGAGCAGGGACAGGAAGTGCAGCGACGAGGCGCCGCCGGACTGCGCGGCGCCGAGCACGTCGCCCTCCCGTCGCTGCATCAGGTCGACCCTGGCCAGTTCGAAACCGTCGTTGGTGGCGGCCACCGCATCCAGGCGGGCCCGCGCATTCGACCCCTCCCCCGCGGCGGTGACCAGCAGGCACAGCCCGGCGTGTGCACCGCGGCCCACGCGGCCGCGCAGCTGGTGCAGCTGACTCACGCCGAAACGTTCGGCGTTCATGATCACCATGGTGGTGGCGTTGGGCACGTCCACGCCCACCTCGATGACGGTGGTGGCCACCAGTACGTCCAGCTCCCCGGCGGAGAACCGGTCCATCACCTCGTTCTTCTCGTCGGCGGGAAGCCGGCCGTGCAGGTAGTCCACCCGGTAGTCGGCGAGCTCGCCGGTGGACAGTTCCTGCCAGGTGTCGAGGACCGCAGCCATCTCCTGCTCCGGCTCGTTCTTCTCGTCGCCGATCCGCGGGCACACCACGTACACCTGCCGGCCGGCGTCGATCTCCTCGCGGGAGCGCTCCCACACCCGGCGCATCCAGGCCTGCTTGCCCATCGGCACCACGCTGGTGGCGATGGGCTGCCGGCCGCGCGGCAGCTCGGTGAGCGCGGAGGTCTCCAGGTCGCCGAAGGTGATCATCGCGACGGTCCGCGGGATGGGCGTGGCGGTCATCACCAGGAAGTGCGGCCGGTTGAGCCTTCCCTTGGCGCGCAACACATCCCGTTGCTCCACGCCGAACCGGTGCTGCTCGTCGACGACCACCATGCCCAGATCGAAGAAGTCCACGTTGTCCTCGAGCAGGGCGTGCGTGCCGACGACGATGCCGGCCTGGCCGGTGACGATGTCGAGCAGCGTCTGCTTCTTGCCCGCGGTCTTCATCGAGCCGGTCAGCAGCACCGCCGAGGTGGCCCCGTCCGGGGCGCCGAGCTCCCCGCCGCGGGCCAGGTCGCCGAGCATGGTCATCACGGTGCGGTAGTGCTGGGCGGCGAGCACCTCGGTGGGCGCCAGAATGGCGCACTGGTGCCCGTTGTCGACCACCCGCAGCATGGCCAGCAGCGAGACCAGCGTCTTACCCGAACCCACCTCGCCCTGCAGCAGCCGGTTCATCGGGTGCTCGGTGCCGATGTCCGCGCCGATCTCGTCGATCACCCGCCGCTGGCCCGCGGTCAGTTCGAAGGGCAGCGCGGCCGCCAGCTGGTCCTCGAGCCCACCGGGCACATGCGGGCAGGCGTGCGCCGACTCGGTGCCGGCCGCCACCCGGTTCTGGGCGAGCGCGGTCTGCACCGCCAGCGCCTCGTCGAACTTCAGCCGGGCCGCGGCATCGTCGATGTCCTGCTGGCTCTCGGGCAGATGGATGCGCGTGATCGCCTCGTCGCTGGTGATCAGGCCGCGGTCGCGGCGCTGCTGTTCGCTGAGCGCATCGGGGATCGGGGCGAGGTCTTTGAGCACGGTGCGCACCGCTCGCCAGATCTGCCAGGTCTGCACATCCTTGGTGGCCGGGTACATCGGCACGATCTCGCGCAGATAGCTGTTGGCGTCCTCGGCGGACTCGTCGCCGCCGGTGAACCCCTCCTCGTCGTACATGTCGGTGAGCATGCCGCTGCCCACCACCCGGTCCCCGCCGTTGTCGGGCAGGATCAGCCAGTCCGGATGGGACAGCTGGATCTGGCCGCGGAAGATCTTGACGGTGCCGGCCAGCACCACCCGGGTCCCGGCCGGGAACTTGCCGGCCATCCACTTGGCGGAGTTGAAGAAGCTGGCCGAGTAGGTGCGCTGTCCGTCGGACACCTGGACCTTGAGGAACCGGCCGCTGCGCTTCTTCATCGGCACCACCTCGGTGCGCATCACCTGACCGACCACCGTCAAGTAGTCGCCCTCGGCCGGCAGTTCGTCCGCGCCGCTCTGACCGTGACGCACATAGCGGCGCGGCACGTAGCGGAGCAGGTCTCCGACGGTGCGCAGCTCCAGCCCGGCCAGCTTGCCGACCAGCGCCGGTTCGATCCGGGTCTGGCTCAGCTCGGTCCCGTAGGTGATCACCGCGATGCGCTGATCGTCGTCGCGGGCCATGACTATTCGACGCCGATCTGCAGCAGATCGCAGGACTGTCCGCCCTCGTACATCGCCAGCTCGATACCCGGATAGCTCGAACGCAGATGTTGGGCGATCGCCTCGCGCGCCTGGTCGTCGAGTCCGGCCCCGGCCAGGATGGTCACCATCTCGCCGCCGGTGGCCAGCAGAAGGTCGATCAGTGCCGTGGCCGCCCCGGCCTGCTGCGGCGCGATCACCAGCACATCCGAACCCACCAGCCCCAGGGTGTCGCCGATCTCGCAGGTCCCGGCCAGCGTCATCATCTTGCTCATCGACCGCTGCAGCGAACCCCAGCGGGTGGCGGCCGCCGCCGCAGCCATCGCGAAGGCGTCCACGTCGGCGGAGGCCCCCGGATCGTGCACGGCCATCGCCGCCAGGCACTGCGCCATCGACAGCGTGGGCAGGAAGACCAGCGAGCGCTGCGCCGACCGCGCCTCGGCCCCCACCGACACCAGATCCTGCGAGGACACCATGCCGTTGCCCATCACCACGGTGTGCGCACTGTCGGTGCCGCGCACCGCCTTGGCCAGGGTGGCCGGGTGCAGACCGTGATCGGCGCGCACCACCACCGCGCCGGCCTCGGTGAAGATCTCCTCGGCGCCCTCTCCCTGCGCCAGTACCAGGACCGAACGCTTGAAGCGGGGCGGCGGCTCGTTGGCGCCGGGCGCCGAGCGCATCTCGTCGAGCAGGAAGCAGCTGATGCGGATGTCGCTGAGCCGGCCGAGTTCGAGCCCGGCCTCAACCGCCTCCCCGGGAACGTCGGTGTGCACGTGCACCGAGAACCGTTCGGAGTCGGTGGAGCTGTCGCCGACGATCACCACCGAATCGCCCAGTCCGGTGAGTCGCTCGCGCAGCTCGCCGATGCGGGTGCCGTCGGCCGCCGACAGCTGGTACATCACCTCGAAGTCGGTGTCGCCGGCCCCCGAGCACTCGCCGTGCGCGTCGGCCACCGAATCGGTGAGGGTGCCGCGGTAGATGCGGCGGCGGTTGGCCACCCCGGTGAGTACCAGCACCAGCGCGTCGGCCATCACCAGGAATCCCCGCGCCCCGGCATCGACCACACCGGCGTTGGCCAGCTCGATCATCTGCTCGGGGGTGCGCTCGAGGGCTTCGGCGCAGTCGTCGGCCACGGCGCGCACCAGATCGGCCGCCGAACCGGAGACCTGCGCGGCGGCGGTGTCTGCGGCCACGGTCAGCAGCGTCAGCACCGTGCCCTCGCGGGGCTGGCTCACCGCCCGCCGGGCGCCGAGTGCGGCCAGCCGCAGTCCGCTCGCGTACATCCGGTTGAAGCTGCCGTCGCCGTCGGCCACGGCCAGGTCGACCGCGTCGGCAAAGCCGATCAGGATCTGCGAGACGATGATGCCGGAGTTCCCGCGGGCGCTGGCCACCGCACCGTCGGCCATCGCCCGCATCAGCACCGGCAGCGTCGCGTCCGGCGGCAGCTCGTCGAGCGCCGCGGCGGCCCCGGCCATGGTGAACGCCATATTGGAGCCGGTGTCGGCGTCCGGGATCGGGAAGACGTTGAGGTCGTTGATCTCGCCGCGCATCTCGGCCAGGCCGGTCGAGCAGGCGCCCGCCCAGTCACGGATCAGCGCCGGATTGACCGCGGTACCCGCGCCACCCGTCCGTGTCACTCCGGCGCCCCTCTCTGCCCGTTCGCCCTGTCGGTGTCTCGCCGATGCTCATCCGTCGCCTGTGACTGACGTCCATCGCCTGTGACTCACCGTCGACTAGTCTGCAGACTACCCGGCGGGCCCGACGCACCCACCACGGTCGACGGGACGATTTGGCGCGGCGCGTGCGCGGCGGTTACCCTTGTCAGGTTGCCTGTCCCGGGTGGCATCGTTGCGCGCCGGGGACCGGCAGGACAGACGACCAACACTTCAACCAAGGGAGTTCGACATGGCTGCCGTTTGTGACATCTGCGGCAAGGGCCCCGGTTTCGGCAAGTCGGTCTCGCACTCGCACCGGCGCACCAACCGCCGCTGGAACCCGAACATCCAGTCCGTGCGCGTCGAGGTGGCACCGGGTAACCGCAAGCGCAAGAACGTGTGCACCTCGTGCCTCAAGGCCGGCAAGACCGCCCTGGTCTGAACCGCCGCACCAGCAGTACTTCACCGATCGCCGTCCGGTTCTCACCGGGCGGCGATCGGCGCATCCAGGGCGCCTTCTAGACTCGCGTACATGACCGACGAGCTGATCACCCTGCACCCGGACGGCGTGCTGTCCATCGCCATCTCCACCGCCGAGAACGGCACCGCCCTCGACCACGAGGCGGTGCTCGCCGCACAGGAGCGGCTGCAGGCGGTGATGCGCGGCGGCGACGACGTGGGTGCGGTGCTGCTGCGCGGTGCCGGCAAGAACTTCTGCGCCGGCGGGAACGTCGCGAAGTTCGCCGGGGCACCGGACCGCCGCGCCTATCTGCGTGGGCTCGCCGATGATCTGCACGCCCTGCTCGGCACCCTGTACGACACCCGGCTGCCGGTGGTCGTCGAGGCCAAGGGCTGGGCGGCCGGCGCCGGCATGAGCCTGGTGCTGCACGCCGACCTGGCGATCGGCGGACCGTCGACCAAGATGCGGCCGGCGTATCCGGGTATCGGCCTCTCGCCCGACGGCGGGATGTCGTGGATGCTGCCCCGGATCGTGGGCCTGGGCAGGGCCCGCACCATCATCATGACCGACCAGACCCTGGACGCTCAGACCGCGCTCGACCTGGGCATCCTGGCGCAGGTCACCGACGACGACGCCGACGTCGAGGCGGCCGCCCGGGAGGCCGCCCGGCAGCTGGCCGACGGGCCGCGCGGATCGATCTCGGCCATCCGCTCGCTGCTCTTCGACTCCGCGACCGCCACCCTGCGCGACCAGCTCGACGCGGAGGCCGAGTCGATCTCGCAGCTGGGCATCAGCGCCGAGGGCCGCGAAGGCGTGGACGCCTTCGTCGCCAAACGCGCCCCGGACTTCCGCGGCGTGCGCTGACGCCGGTTCCCGGCCGGGGAGCCGGCGGGGCTCAGGGCAGGCGCCAGTCCACCGGCTCGCAGCCGAGATCGGCGAGTTCCTCGTTGGCCCGGCTGAACGGCTTGGACCCGAAGAAGCCGCGCGAGGCCGACAGCGGCGACGGATGCGGCGAGGCGATCACCGGCACGTCCGGCAGCCACTGCTGCAGTCGCCGGGCGTCGTTGCCCCACAGGATCGCCACCAACGGCTCGTCCCGGGCGGCGAGGGCTTTGATGGCGCATTCGGTGACCGCCTCCCAGCCCTTGCCGCGGTGCGAGCCGGCCTCCCCGGGCGCCACCGTGAGCACCCGGTTGAGCAGCAGCACCCCCTGGTCGGCCCACGGCGTCAGATCGCCGGTGCGCGGCCGCGGCAGTCCCAGATCCTCGGAGTACTCGGTGTAGATGTTCTGCAGCGAACGCGGCACCGGCGTCACCTCGGGCGCCACCGAAAAACTCAGACCCACCGCATGGCCGGGGGTGGGATACGGATCCTGGCCGACGATCAGCACCCGCACCTGATCGAAGGGCCGGGTGAAGGCGCGCAGCACATGCTGCCCGGCCGGCAGATAGCGGCGGCCGGCCGCCAGTTCGGCACGCAGGAAGTCGCCCATCGCGGCGATCTGCGCCTCCACCGGGGCCAGCGCCCGCGCCCAGCCCGGATCGATCAGATCCGCCAGCGGAGCCGCCATCAGTCCAGCCGCCGCAGGTTCTGCGCGTAGTACCTGGCGTTCTCCGCGTACAGGTCCACGTTCAGGTCGAGGTGCCCCTCCTTCACCACGTGCCCCTCGCGCACCTTGGCCGGGACGCCGAGCGCCATCGACCGCTCCGGGATCTGCGCCCCGTAGGGCACCACCGCACCGGCGCCGATCACCGAGCCGGAGCCGATCACCGAACCGTTGAGCACCACCGAGCCGGAGGCCACCAGCACGTCGTCGCCGATCGTGGCGCCTTCGATGTGCGCATTGTGGCCCACCACGCAGCGGGCGCCGATCACCGTCGCATCGACCACCGTGCAGTGGATGACGGTGCCGTCCTGGATATTGCTGCGCTCGCCCACCGAGATGGTGCCGTAGTCGCCGCGCAACACCGCCCCGGGCCACACCGACACCCCGTCGGCGAGGGTGACCGCGCCGATCACCGTGGCGTCCGGGTGGACGTAGACGTCCTTCCCCAGAACGGGTTCCCGCTCACCGAGCGCATAAACAGCCATGCGTCGATTTAAGCAAAGTCGGTGGGGGTGAACGACTGCCAGCCGTGCAGATCTCCGATCGGCCGGCCGTCGGCCAGGACCGCGGGGCCGCCGGCGCGCACCCGGCCGATCACGGTCCAGCCGTCGGGGACGGCCGCCGGATCGAGCGCGGCGAGCAGTTCGTGGTCCTCACCGCCGGTGAGCACCCAGCGATCCGGGTCGACGCCCAGGGCGGCGGCCGCCGCCGCGAGTCCGGCCGGCCGGGGCACCGCCGCCACATCCACGTCGAGCACCGCACCGCCGGCGGTGGACATGGTGATCAGTTCCTCGATGAGCGCGTCGGAGACGTCGGTCATGGCGTGGGCGCCCGCGCGCGCGGCCAGCGGTCCCTGCTGCGGATCCGGCTGCGGCAGGGCGAACCGGGTCACCAGCGACGAATAGCGTTGCGTCAGCACCGGATCGGCGCCGGTCGCGGCCGCCGAGAGCAGCGCCAGACCGGCCGCCGCGCCGCCGAGCGGTCCGCTCACGGCCAGGACGTCGCCGGGCCGGGCCCCGGACAGGGTCACCGCCTCGTCGCCGTCGAGCATCCCGATCGCGGTGACGGTCAGGATCATCGCCGGCGCCGACACCAGATCCCCGCCGAGCACCCGGGCGCCGTACCGGTGCGTCTGCCCGACCAGACCGGCGTTGACCGCCAGCAGCTGATCGACCGGGGTGTGCGCCGGGCAGCCGAGCGAGACCACCACCCCGGTCAGCACCCCGCCCATCGCCGAGATGTCGGCGGCGGCGGCCACCACCGCCCGGGCGCCGATCTGCTCGGGGGTCGACCAGTCGAAGCGGAAATGCCGTCCGGCCACCGCGGTGTCGGTGCTCACCACCACCGGTCCGGCGGCGCGCAGAACGGCGGCATCGTCGCCGGCGCCGATCACCACGTCGCCGCCGCCGCGGCCGGCCGCGGCCGTCATCCGCGCGATGAGGGCCCGCTCCCCGATCTCGCCTACCGTCGTCACGGCGCCGACACTACACAGGTGCCGCACCGGCGGGCGGTGGGCCGCCGGCGCCGGCCGCCGCCTAAAATCAGAGAATCATGAGCGAGTCCGACCCCCAGCCGTCCCCCACCCGCCGCGGCCGCGACGACCAGGGACGGCTCTCCCCCGCCCTGATCGCCACCCTGGTGGCCATCCCGGTGATGGTGATCGCCGGTTTCATCACGGTCGCCGTCCTCAACTCGAACGCCGACACCGAGGTGCCGATCGACTCGTACGCCACCATCGCCCAGGATGCCGACAAGTGCGGGGACTTCCTGGACTCGCTGCCCCGCTCGTACGACGAGTTCACCGACAAGAAGCGCGACGGCGACACCGTCCGGTGGACCGACGACGAGAACCGCCAGGTGGTGCTGCGCTGCGGAGTGGCCCGCCCGACGGCGCTGGCCCCCACCAGTGCGCTGCAGGTGATCCACCCCGTGCAGTGGTTCATCACCGACACCCAGGAGGGCGTCGGCCAGGCCTATGTGGCGGTCGATCACCGGCCGTACATCGCGGTGTGGCTGCCGGCCGGGGCGGGCAGCGGCGCCATCACCGACATCTCCGCGGCGATCGACGAGCAGTTGCCGGCCGCCCCGCTCGACTTCGGCTGACGCCGCGGGCGGCCGCCGCGCTCAGTTCCCGGCAGGCTCCGGCCGGGCGCCGTACACCTCGGGTTTGGGGGTGCGGCCGAGCAGCAGATCCACCATCTCGGCCACCGGCAGCCCCTCGTGGCACACCCGGTAGACGGCCTCGGTGAGCGGCATCTCCACCCCGCTCTCGGCGGCCAGCGCACGCACCGACCGGCACGACTTGACGCCCTCGGCCACCTGGCCGTTGGTGGCCGCCTGCGCCTCCTCGAGGGTGGCGCCCTCACCGAGCCGATGACCGAAGGTCCGGTTCCGTGAGAGCGGCGACGAGCAGGTCGCCACCAGGTCGCCGATGCCGGCCAGCCCCGCCAGGGTGGTGATGTCGGCGCCGAGCGCCATGCCCAGGCGGATGGTCTCGGCCAGGCCCCGGGTGATCAGGGTGGCCAGGGTGTTCTCGCCGAAGCCCATGCCCGAGGCCATGCCGCAGGCCAGCGCGATCACATTCTTGGCGGCACCGCCGATCTCACAGCCCACCACGTCGGTGTTGGTGTACGGCCGGAAGTACGGGGCCGCGAACGCCTGCTGCAGCGCAGTGGCGACGGATTCGTCGGTGCAGGCGATGACGGTGGCCGCGGGCTGCTCCTCGGCGATCTCTCGTGCCAGATTGGGTCCGGAGAGCACGGCGACCCGCTCGTCGGGAACCCCGGTGACCTCCTTGATCACCTGGCTCATCCGCTTGCCGGAGGTCACCTCCACGCCTTTGGCCAGCGACAGCAGCACCGCCGTGCCGGGCAGGTCCTCACGCCAGGTCGCCAGGTTCTCGCGCAGGCTCTGCGAGGGCACCGCGCACACCACCAGTTCGGCGTCGGCCAGCGCCTCCGGCACCGAGGACACCGCACGCAGCCCCTCGGGCAGAGTGATGCCGGGCAGATAGTCGCGGTTCTCGTGTCCGCTGTTGATCTGCTCGGCCAGCTCGGGCCGGCGCGCCCAGATGGTGACGTCGTTGCCGGCGTCGACGAGGATCTTGGCCACCGCCGTACCCCACGAGCCCGATCCCATCACCGTTGCACGCACTGTCCTGCTCCTCCCGCCACGCTCGCCCGATGGCGACCGTCGTTCGTCGCTCCAGCCTAGTCGCCGCACGCACCGGGGTCAGTGAAATACCGGTCCGTGCCGGTGGTGCACGATAGGTGCCATGGCCGAGTCCGCGCCGCCGCGCACCGAACCGCTCGCCGTGGTGCTGGCGGTCAAGGAACTGGCTCACGCGAAGTCCCGGCTCACCGGCCGGGACGTGCCCCCGCACGAGCGGCCGGCGCTGGTCGCGGCGATGTTCGCCGACACCGTCGAGGCGGTGCGCGCCGCCGGACCCGCGGTGATCGCGGTGGTGAGTCCGGACCCGGCACTGCGTTCACGTGCGGCGGAACTGGGCGCGCTGATCGTCGACGATCCGGGTGACGGCCTCAACCCCGCGCTGGTCGCCGGTGCGGCCGCCGCCTACGCGCGCCTCCCGATCGCCCGCGTCGCCTTCCTGCAGGCGGATCTGCCCGCACTGCGCACCGATTCGCTGGTCGGCGCCCTGAGCGCCGCGGCACCGCACCGGGCCGCCTTCGTCGCCGACCGGGACGGCACCGGCACCGTGCTGCTGACCGGCGCGCCGGGGCTCACACCGGCCTTCGGTGCCGGTTCGGCCACCGCGCACCGGGATTCCGGTGCGGTGGAACTCGATCGCGCGGCACGGCGCTGGCCGGATCTGCGGACCGACGTCGACACCGTCGCCGATCTCGCGCAGGCCCGCCGGCTCGGACTCGGGCAGCACACTGCACACGAAGTCCGGCGATGGGACAGAATGGAGCGGTGACTGATGCAACGGTGACCGCGACCGAGGACGACCCCGAGGAGACCACCACCCTGCCCAGCGCCCTGCCGGCCGAGACGATCGATCCCGACGAGGGTGCCGACCTGCCGGCGCAGCGCTATTTCAACCGGGAGCTGAGCTGGCTCGACTTCAATTCGCGAGTGCTCGCCCTGGCCGAGGACACCTCGCTGCCGCTGCTCGAACGGGCCAAGTTCCTGGCGATCTTCGCGTCGAACCTCGACGAGTTCTTCATGGTCCGGGTGGCCGGCCTCAAACGCCGCGACGAGACCGGACTCTCGGTGCGCTCGGCCGACGGCCGGTCGCCGCGCGAACAGCTGCACATGATCGCCACCCGCGGCCGCAAGATCGCCGTCCGGCACGCCCGGGTCTTCGGTGACGCGGTCCTGCCCGAGCTGGCCGCCGAGGGCATCTCGATCATCGGCTGGGAGGACCTCACCCACACCCAGCAGGTCCGGCTGCGCGAGTTCTTCCACAATGAGCTCTTCCCCATCCTGACGCCGCTCGCGGTGGATCCGGCGCACCCGTTCCCCTACATCAGCGGGCTGAGCCTGAACCTGGCGGTGACCGTCCGCGATGCCGCCGAGGGCGGCGAGCACTTCGCCCGGGTCAAGGTGCCCAACAACATCAGCCGGTTCATCCGGGTGGACAAGCTCATTCCCGCCGACTACGACGACGACGAGACACCGCCGGCGCTCTTCCTCCCGCTGGAGAACCTGATCGCCGCCAACCTGGAATTCCTCTTCCCGGGGATGGAGGTGGTGGAACACCACGTCTTCCGGATCACCCGCAACGCCGATTTCGAGGTCGACGAGGACCGCGACGAGGATCTGCTGCAGGCCCTCGAACGGGAGCTGGCCCGGCGCCGGTTCGGTTCGCCGGTACGCCTGGAAGTGGGCGAGGACATGACCGAGCACATGCTCGAGCTGCTGCTGCGCGAACTGGACGTGGACCGCGCCGACGTCGTCGCCCTGCCCGGACTGCTGGACCTGACCTCGCTGTTCGAGGTGTACGGGGTGGACCGGCCGTCCCTGAAGGAACGGCCCTTCGTGCCCAAGACGCATCCGGCGTTCGCCGAACGGGAGACGCCCAAGAGCATCTTCACCACGCTGCGCGAGGGCGACGTGCTGGTGCACCACCCCTACGACTCGTTCTCGACGAGTGTGCAGCGCTTCATCGAGCAGGCCGCCGCCGACCCGCACGTGCTGGCCATCAAGCAGACCCTCTACCGCACTTCCGGCGACTCCCCCATCGTCGACGCCCTGATCGATGCGGCGGCCGCCGGCAAGCAGGTGGTGGCGCTGGTCGAGCTCAAGGCGCGCTTCGACGAGCAGGCCAACATCAAGTGGGCGCGCAAGCTCGAACAGTCCGGCGTGCACGTGGTGTACGGCCTGGTGGGTCTGAAGACGCACTGCAAGACCTGTCTGGTGGTGCGCCGCGAGGGCTCGACCATCCGGCGCTACTGCCACATCGGCACCGGCAACTACAATCCGAAGACCGCCCGCCTCTACGAGGACGTGGGCCTGCTCACGGCCGCGCCGGAGATCGGCGCGGATCTGACGGATCTGTTCAACACCCTGACCGGCTACTCCCGCAAGACCGAATACCGGAACCTGCTGGTGGCCCCGCACGGCATCCGCACCGGGATCATCGAACGCATCCAGGCCGAGGTGGCCGCCCATCGGGCCGGCGACGAACGGGCACGCGTGCAGGTCAAGGCCAATGCGCTCGTCGACGAGCAGGTGATCGACGCGCTGTACCGGGCCTCGCAGGCCGGGGTGCCGGTGGACATCGTCGTCCGCGGTATCTGCGCGCTGCGGCCGGGAGTCCCCGGGCTGAGCGAGAACATCGAGGTGCGCTCGATCCTGGGCCAGTTCCTGGAGCATTCGCGGATCTTCACCTTCGGCAGCGCCGGCGAGTACTGGATCGGCAGCGCCGACATGATGCACCGCAACCTCGACCGCCGGGTCGAGGTGATGGTGCAGGTCCGTGATCGCCGGCTGGCGGCCGACCTGCAGGACATCTTCGATTCGGCGCTCGATCCGCGCACCCGCTGCTGGGTCCTGCAGTCCGACGGCTCGTGGACGGCGTCCCCGGCCGAGGGCGAACAGGTGCGTGATCATCAGCGGCAGATGATGACCCGATCCCGCCGATACTCCGAGCCCGCGGGGGGCGGACTGTGAGTTCGGGCTCGCGCACGGTGTGGGCCGGCGGCGGGGTGCTGTGGCGTCCCGTCGGCGACCGCGAGGTACAGGTTGCCCTGGTGCATCGGCCCCGTTACGACGACTGGTCGCTGCCCAAGGGCAAGGCCGAGGACGGCGAGCTGCTGGTGCAGACCGCTGCCCGGGAGATCGCCGAGGAGACCGGTTTCGAGGCGCGGGTGGGTCAGCGGCTGCGCACGGTGGGCTATCCGCTCAAGCCGGGGGTGGACAAGAAGGTCACCTACTGGTCGATGGAGGCGCTGCACGGCGCGTTCACCGCGAACCACGAGACCGACGAACTGCGCTGGCTGTCGATACCCGACGCCGCGGCCCTGCTGAGCTATTCGGCGGACCGGAAGGTGCTGGCGGACTTCACCGCCGAACCGGTACGCGAACTGCACACCTGTCTGCTGATCCGGCACGCCAAGGCGGGCAGCCGCAGTCGTTTCGACGGTCCCGACCGGCAGCGCCCGCTGGACAAGCACGGCCGGCGGCAGGCGCTTGCGCTCGTGGACGTCCTGGGCCTGTACGGCGCCCACAGTCTGCATGCGGCCGACCGGTTGCGCTGCGTGCAGACCCTCGAGCCCGCGGCCGAGGCGCTGCGCACCGAGATCGCCGTTGAGCCGAGTCTCACCGAAGAGGCCTACGCCGCCGACCCGGTGGCCGCGTTCGCCCGGCTGCGCACCCTGGCCGCGGCCGGCCTGCCGGTGCGCGCGGTGTGCAGCCAGGGCAAGGCGATCGCGCCGCTGCTCGAACAGTGGAGCCGCGAATCGCTGCTGGAGCTGCCGGCATCGCACAACCGCAAGGGCAGCGTCTGGATCCTCACCATGCGCGGCGACCAGCTCGTGGCCCTCGACCATCTGCCCAGCCCCATTGCGGGCGAGGACGACTGACCCGGTCCCGACCACAGGCCCGGCCCCGACCGCAGATCCGGTCCTGACGACCGGAGGCCCGCACCGATGGTCGGTGCGGGCCCACAGGTCGGTGGTGCTGCGGTTACTTCTTCCGCTTCGCCGCGGTGGTCTTCTTTGCGGCGGTGGTCTTCTTCGCCGCCGTCGTCTTCCGCTGGGTTGAGCTTGTCGAAGCCTTCGCCGGCGTGGTCTTCTTCGCCGGCGTGGTCTTCTTGGCCGGCGTGGTCTTCTTCGCCGCGGTGGTCTTCTTTGCCGCGGTGGTCTTCTTGGCCGCGGTCGTCTTCTTGGCCGCGGTCGTCTTCCGCTGGGTTGAGCTTGTCGAAGCCTTGGCCGCCGTGGTCTTCTTCGCCGGCGTCGTCTTCTTCGCCGCCGTGGTCTTCTTCGCCGGCGTGGTCTTCTTCGCCGCGGTCGTCTTCCGCTGGGTTGAGCTTGTCGAAGCCTTGGCCGCCGTGGTCTTCTTCGCCGGCGTCGTCTTCCGCTGGGTTGAGCTTGTCGAAGCCTTCGCTGCGGTCGTCTTCTTCGCCGCGGTGGTCTTCTTCGCCGGCGTGGCCTTCTTCGCCGCGGTGGTCTTCTTCGCCGCGGCGGTCTTCCGCTGGGTTGCGCTTGTCGAAGCCTTGGCCGGAGCGGCCGATTCGGCGCTCACCCGCTTGACCGCGGGCTGCCCGGCCTTGAGTTTCTGCTTTCCGGCGACGATGGCCTTGAACTGGGCGCCCGGCCGGAATGCGGGCACCGAGGTCGCGCGCACCTTGACGGTGTCACCGGTCCGCGGATTGCGCGCCACACGCGGTGCCCGGCGGCGCTTCTCGAAGACCCCGAATCCGGTGATGGTGACGCTCTCGCCCTTGTTGACCGCGCGCACGATGGTGTCGACCACGGCCTCGACCGCTTCGGCGGCGGTCTTGCGATCGGCGTCGATGCGTTTGGTCAGTTCCTCGATGAGTTCTGCCTTGTTCATGCGTTCCTCCGCGTGGGTTGAGCTGACGGACCGGCCAGCTAATTTCTCACGGTAAACGCCGAAGAGCGAATAAGTCTCCGCAACAAGCATTTCGGCCCCCGCGTGTCGTTTTCCCAGGCAGCGGGCCTGACGGCCTCTCAGGCCGCCTGCGCGGCCCCGTCACACGCAGACAGAAGGGCGGATTCTCTTCGGACACAAGAGAATCCGACCCAGGGTCGGAGTCCTTACACTACCGTCTCCGGCGTCGTCGGCGCCGGAGAAATTCTCAGGGAAGAGTCGTCGGTTTGAACGCCGGCCGGCGCGCCTCGTAGGCCGAGATCGCATCGGTCTCGCGCAGAGTCAGGCCGATGTCGTCGAGCCCCTCCATCAACCGCCACCGGGTGTAGTCGTCGATCTGCAGGGGCACCACCAGGTCGCCCGCGGTGACCGTCTTGGCCTCGAGGTCCACCGTCAGTTCCAGCCCCGGCTCGGCGTCGAGCCGCTTCCAGAGCAGTTCCACATCGCTCTGATCCACCTGAGCGGCGACCAGTCCGGCCTTGCCGGAGTTGCCGCGGAAGATGTCGGCGAACCGAGACGAGATCACCACCCGGAAGCCGAAGTCCATCAGCGCCCAGACCGCGTGCTCGCGCGACGATCCGGTACCGAAGTCCGGGCCGGCCACCAGCACCGAACCGTGCTTCCAGGGCTCGTTGTTCAGGATGAAATCGGGGTCGCCGCGCCAGGCCGCGAACAGCCCGTCCTCGAAGCCCGTGCGGGTCACGCGCTTGAGGTAGACGGCCGGGATGATCTGGTCGGTGTCAACGTTGCTGCGCTGCAACGGAACTCCGACGCCGGTGTGAGTGATGAAAGGTTCCATGAGAGTTCTCCGTGAAGTCGTCGTCGGCGCGGGCCGGATCAGTCCAGGTCAGCCGGGGAAGCGAGGGTGCCGCGCACCGCGGTCGCGGCCGCGACCGCCGGGGAGACCAGATGGGTCCGGCCGCCCTTGCCCTGCCGTCCTTCGAAGTTGCGGTTGGAGGTCGACGCGCAGCGCTCCCCGGGGGAGAGCTGGTCCGGGTTCATGCCCAGACACATCGAGCACCCGGCCATCCGCCACTCCGCGCCGGCGGCGGTGAAGATGTCGCCGAGCCCCTCCTCGTCGGCCTGCGCCCGGACCTTCATCGAGCCGGGCACGATCAGCATCCGCATGCCGTCGGCCACCGTGCGGCCCTTGAGGATGTCGGCCACCGCCCGCAGATCCTCGATCCGGCCGTTGGTGCAGGATCCGACGAAGACGGTGTCCACCTTCACCTCGCGCAGCGGGGTGCCCGGGGTCAGATCCATGTACTCCAGGGCCCGGGCCGCCGCCAGCGACTCGGTCTCGTCGGCGATCTGCTCCGGATCGGGCACCCGCGCCCCCAGCGGCAGCCCCTGCCCCGGGTTGGTGCCCCAGGTGACGAACGGGGTCAGTTCCGCGGCGTTGATGTGCACCTCGCGGTCGAAGACGGCGTCCTCGTCGGTGCGCAGGCTGTCCCAGTAGGCCACCGCCGCATCCCAGTCGGCCCCCTGCGGGGCGTGCGGGCGGCCCTTCAGGTAGTCGTAGGTGATCTGGTCCGGGGCGATCATCCCGGCCCGGGCCCCTGCCTCGATGGACATGTTGCAGATGGTCATCCGCGACTCCATCGACAGCTTCTCGATGGCCGGGCCGCGGTACTCGAGCACGTGCCCCTGACCGCCGCCGGTGCCGATCTCGGCGATGATCGCCAGAATCAGGTCCTTGCCGGTGACCCCGGGCGGCAGTTCGCCGTCGACGTTGATGGCCATCGTCTTGAAGGGCCGCAGCGACAGCGTCTGGGTGGCCATCACGTGCTCCACCTCGGAGGTGCCGATACCCATCGCGATGGCACCGAAGGCGCCGTGCGTGGACGTGTGGCTGTCGCCGCACACCACGGTCATACCCGGCTGGGTGAGGCCGAGCTGCGGACCCACCACGTGCACGATGCCCTGCTCGTCGTCGCCCATCGGGTACAGCCGGACGCCGAACTCCTCGCAGTTGCGCCGCAGCGTCTCCACCTGCAGCGCCGACACCTGGTCGGCGATCGGGCTGAAGATGTCCACGGTGGGCACGTTGTGGTCCTCGGTGGCGATGGTCAGGTCGGGGCGGCGCAGCTGCCGGCCGGCCATCCGGAGGCCGTCGAAGGCCTGCGGGCTGGTCACCTCGTGCACGAGGTGCAGGTCGATGTAGATCAGGTCGGGATCCTGGTTGCCGCTGTCATCGGTCTTGCCCGGAACCACCACGTGGTCGTCCCAGACCTTCTCGGCCAGGGTGCGCGGCCGGCGCCCCGGCTGCTGATCGGCTGCAGTAGTCATGTGCACACTCGCATTCGCCTCGTTCGGCCGGCCGCGGGCGGAGTCCGTGGGCTGTGGGCTGTTCCCGCCGCGTCGACTGGCAATCTCAGTATGTGGACAGTTAATATCGTCCTATGGGAAATGATAGCGGAATCGGCGTGCTGGACAAATCTGTGCTGGTTCTGCGGACCGCCGCCGAGCGGCCGTGCAACCTCGCCGAGCTCACCGCCGCCACCGGCCTGGCCCGGGCCACCGCCCACCGGCTGGCCGTCGGGCTGGAGACTCATCAGCTCCTCAGCCGCGACGGCACCGGGCGCTGGGTGCCCGGTCCGGCCCTGGCCCAGCTGGCCGCCTCGGCCCGCGACGACCTCCGCGAAGCCGCCCTGCTGGTCCTCCCCCGCCTGCGCGATGCCACCGGCGAATCCGTTCAGCTCTACCGCCGGGAGGGCGCCGAACGCGTCTGCGTGGCCGCCGCCGAACCACCGGCCGGACTGCGCGACACCGTGCCCGTCGGCACCCGGCTGCCGATGAGTGCGGGCTCGGCCGCCAGCGTCCTGGCCGCCTTCGCCGACGACGAGACCCGCGAGCGGCTCCTCGACGGAGCCGCCTACACCGCCAAATCCCTCGCCGAGGTCCGCCGGCGGGGCTGGGCGCACAGCGCCGCCGAACGCGCGGCCGGGGTCGCCAGCATCTCCGCCCCGGTGCACGATCGCGACGGCACCGTGGTCGCCGCCGTCTCCGTGTCCGGGCCCATCGAACGCCTCGGCCGCCGCCCCGGCGACCGCTGGGCCGACGACTTGATCGCCGCCGCCGCCGAGATCACCGAACGCATCTAGCCCGCATCCCGGTCCGGCCCGGCTACCGTCGCATCATGGGCACCAATCAGCGCAGTCAGATCGTCATGACCGACGACGAGGTCGAGTCCTTCCTCCGGCGGCAGCGCACCGCCACCCTCGCCACCCTCGGCCCCGACGGCACACCCCACCTGGTGGCCATGTGGTACGCGGTGCTCGACGGCCCGGACGGCCGGCCCGAGCTCTGGTTCGAGACCAAGGCCAAATCCCAGAAGGCACTCAACCTGCGCCGCGACCCCCGGGTGACCGCCCTGGTCGAGGACGGACTCACCTACGACACCCTGCGCGGGGTCTCCCTGGAGGGCCGCGCCGAGATCCACGACGACGAACAGACCTGCTTGCGGGTGGGCATCGGCGTCTGGGAACGCTACAACGGCCCGTACAGCGACGACCTCCGTCCGGCCGTCGAGGCGATGATGCACAAGCGGGTCGCCGTGCGCCTGGTCGCCGACCGGCTGCGCTCCTGGGACCACCGCAAGCTCGGCCTGCCGGAGATGCCGCTCGCCGGGTCGACGGCCCGGTTCCACCGGGCCCCTGACTAGGCCGGGTCGATGCGCGCGAGGGCGTCGGGCGAGCCCGGCTGCGCGTCGGCGCCGTTCTTGACCGTGACGAAGACCGTTCCCGTCGCCGGATTTACGGCGAGGGAGTTGGGGTGCGCCGGGATCTCGATCCGGTGCGCGATCTCACCGCTCGACGGGTCGATCACCACCACCTCGCCGGCTTCGCGGATGCTGACGTACAACCGGTTCCGCTCGCCGTCGAAGAGCAGGTCCAGCGGCCCCGCGCCGGTGGCGATGGTGCGCAACGGCGACCCATCCGCAGCCGAGATCTCCACCACCTGATTCCCCTCGCCGCGAGGCTCGTAGTCGGGCAGCCACTGCTGCCAGAACTGCAGGAACAGGGGGTGCCCCTGATCTGTGGCGAAGAGGCGATCACCGGAGGCGTCGTAGGCGATGTTCAGCAACTGATCGCCGGCCGCCTCGACGACCTCGGTGACAGTGAGGGTGTCGGCGTCGACGGTGAAGACCTGACCGCGGGTGTTGCTGATCCACAGGCGCGGACGCTCCGGATCGACGACGATTCCGGCGGTCACGAAGCCGAAGCCCGGAAGCCGCTTCTCGACGCTCCCGTCGCGGGTGTCCACGACGATCAGCACACTGTCCTCGAAGGCCAGCGCCGGAACGTAGAGCCGGTGCCGCTGCGGGTCGACGGCGAGCTTGCGGATCTGCAGCTCGTACTGCTCGATCCCGTTGCGGACGACCTTCTCGCCGCCCAGGTGGAGCGTCGTCACCGGACTCGACTCCGCGGTGAGGTCGACGACGTACACCGCGCCGTTCATTCCGTCGCCGACGTACACCCGGCCCACCTCGTCGTCGAGCGCGAGTCCGAAGCCGCCGCCCGGCAGTGCCACCGACCGGATCTCCTCGAGAGTGTCCGGGTCCACCACCACCAGCCGACCGGGATCGGCATCTGCGCCGCGGCCACCGGAGGAGGCGACATAGAGTTCATGCCGCCGCGGCGAATACGCCAGTTCGTAGAGGCCTTGAGCGATCGTGTTGCGCTGTACCGGCATGCCGCCTTCCCAGTTGTCCGGGCGGAAGCGGCCGGCTGCCGCAGGCCCCGAACAGACTTAGGCTAGCCTAACAACCGCACCCGATCCGGCAAAGTCCACGCCACCGCGGCGCCCCTCGCGGCCCATGTCCGGGCGAACGCGACACCGGGGCCGGAACGCGACTGTGTGCACGGTCGCGTTCCGGCCTCGGTGCCGCGGTGGCGCTGAAAAACCCCGACCACGCTGTGCGTGATCGGGGTCGTTCCACATTCTCTGTAGCCCCGACGGGATTCGAACCCGCGCTACCGCCTTGAGAGGGCGGCGTCCTAGGCCGCTAGACGACGGGGCCCTAGAACAATCTGTTCAGTTATGAGGCATGCGGGTAACCCTGCACATCTCGCTGGGGTACCAGGACTCGAACCTAGAATGGCGGTACCAGAAACCGCTGTGTTGCCAATTACACCATACCCCAAGGTTTTTCCGGACCACCGCGGCGCTCTCCGAGAAGTTCACCACCGTTTTCCGGCCGGGAAGTAGATTACCAAGACTACCCCCCTAAACCACAAATCGTATGGTCAGGAGGCATTCTCGGCGACGGCGAGGGCCTTGCGCAGCCGGCCGATCGAGGCCTGCGCACCCAGCAGCTCCATCGACTCGAACAGCGGCGGACTCACCGCGGCACCGGTCACCCCCACTCGCACCGGACCGTAGGCCTTGCGCGGCTTGAGTTCGAGTTCCTCGACCAGCGCCCGCTGCAGCGCCGCCTCGATATTCGCCGTCGTCCACTCCCCGACGGCCTCGCAGGCCGCGATGGCTGCCTGCAGCACCGGCACCGCCGCCGCATTCAGGTTCTTCGCCGCCGACTTCTCGTCGAACTCGAAATCCTCCTCCGCGACATAGGCGAAGCGGATCAGCGGCCAGGCATCGCTGAGCACCTGAATACGGGTCTGCACCAGCTCGGCCAGCGGCACGAACAGTGCGTCGTCCACGGGCTCGGCCAGGTGCCCGGCCTCGACCAGGAAACGGCGCAGCCGACCCGCGAAGTCCACCGGATCCAGCCGGCGGATGTGTTCGGCGTTGATCGAATCGGCCTTCTTCTGGTCGAACCGCGCCGGATTGGCGTTCACCGTCCGCACGTCGAAGGCCTCGATCATCTCGTCCAGGCTGAAGATGTCGTTGTCGGACGAGATGCCCCAGCCGAGCAGCGCCAGATAGTTCAGCAGCCCCTCCGGGATGAAGCCGCGGTCCCGGTGATGGAACAGGCTCGACTCCGGATCACGCTTGGACAGCTTCTTGTTGCCCTCCCCCATCACGAACGGCAGATGCCCGAACTCCGGCACCTGATCGGCGATCCCCAGCTGCATCAGCGCCCGGTACAGCGCGATCTGCCGCGGCGTCGACGAGAGCAGATCCTCGCCGCGCAGCACGTGCGTGATCTTCATCATCGCGTCGTCGACCGGATTGACCAGGGTGTACAGCGGATCGCCGGTGCCGCGGGTGAGCGCGAAGTCGGGTACCGTGCCCGCCTTGATGGTGGTCTCACCGCGCACCAGGTCGTCCCAGGTGATGTCCTCGTCGGGCATCCGCAGCCGCACCACCGGGCCGCGTCCGGCCTCCCGGAAACCGGCCCGCTGCTCGTCGGTCAGATCCCGGTCGAAGTTGTCGTAGCCGAGTTTGGGATTGCGGCCGGCCGCCTTGTGCCGCTCCTCCACCTCCTCGGGCGTCGAGTACGACTCGTAAGCCAGCCCCGCCTCGAGCAGCCGGTCGACGACGCCGAGGTGGATCTCCTTGCGCTCGGACTGCCGGTACGGACCGTACGGACCGCCCACCTCGGGCCCCTCGTCCCAGTCCAGCCCCAGCCAGCGCAACGCATCGAGGATGGCCTCGTAGCTCTCCTGGCTGTCGCGCGCGGCGTCGGTGTCCTCGATCCGGACCACGAAGGTGCCGCCGGTGTGGCGGGCGTGAGCGAAGTTGAACAGCGCGGTGCGGGCCAGGCCGACATGCGGGGTTCCGGTGGGCGACGGGCAGAAGCGAACACGGACGGTCATGCAGGTCAGACTAGTCGGCCGGGCTGCGCCCGGAACAGGCAGCACACCCCCTCCGCGGCCGCGGCGGCGCTCACTATCCTGAGGAGAACGACCCCGGGAACCACTGCCCCGGGAGGACGACCCCGAAAGGTCCGCCGACGATGACGACCGATCCGCCCGCCGGACTGCGGACGCGCCTGAGCCGACCGCTGCCCGCATTCATCGGTGCGGCACTGGTGATTCCGCTGGTACTCATGCTCGCCGCGGTGATCGTCCAGGTGGTCCTGCTGTCCCGGCTGCCCGACCGCGTCGCCGTGCACTGGTCCGTCGACGGCCGGCCGGACGGCTGGCTGCCGGGCTGGACCTCGCCGCTGCTGACCGCCGTCGTCGTGCTCATCGTCTCCGGGCTGCTCGCCGTCCCCGCCCTGCCCGCGCTGCGCGACGGCGACCGCGGCCCCAGCTACCGGCTGCTCGCCGCACTGTCCGCCGGCCTGGCCGCCTTCACCGTGGTGCCGGCGACCGGCGCGCTCTGGTACCAGACCGGCGACCGGGGCGTCGCCGGCGATCAGGTCCCCATCGAAGGACTCCTCCTCACCGCCACCCTCGCCGCCGTCGCCGTCGGCGCCGCGGCCTGGTGGATCCAGCCGGAACAGAAGCGCCCGCCCGAGAACTCACTGCCGGTCCCCGCACATGCTCTCGCGCCCGGCGAGCGGCCCGTGTGGCTGCGCACCGCCACCGCCGGCCGCGGGATGGTCGCGGTGACCGTCGGCGTCTTCGCCGTCATGCTGGTCAGCACCTGCTACCTGTGGCTCTCCGATGCGGGCACCGGCACCGTGGTCGGCGGCGCCGTGCTCACCGTCCTGATCACCGCGGCGGCCACCGTCACCCTGGCCTTCCGGGTGCGGGTGGACGAGGACGGCGTGCAGGTGGCTTCCCTCGCCGGCCGGCCGCGCTTCACGGTGCCGATCGACGACGTCGAGCAGGTGCGGCTGATTCAGGTGAGTCCCAACGCCGACTTCGGCGGCTACGGCATCCGGCTGTGTCCCGGCGTCACCGGGATCATCGTGCGGCGCGGCCCGGCACTGGAGGTGCTGCGGCGCAGCGGCCGCCGGTTCGTGGTGACCGTCGACGATGCCGTCGGCGCCGCCGCCCTGCTCACCGCGCTCGCCGAGCGCCGGCCGGACGATGATCCCGGCGCCGACCCGCACGGCAGCGGCCTCCGTCCGCCCGGCTGAGCGCCGTCCCCTCAGCGGGGCAGGGAACCGAGGAAGTCCACCAGCAGTGCGTTGACCCGTTCGGGCTGCTCCAGATAGCCCCAGTGCCCCGCATCGGGGATCTCCTCGTAGCGGGCGCCCGGAATCGCCTCGGCCACCTCGCGGGCCAGGTGCACCGGCAGCGTCCGGTCGTCGGCGAAGCCCACCACCATCGCCGGGCGGCTGATCGCCCGGTAGGCGGCCAGCCGGTTCTCGTCGCGTTCGGGCAGCGCCATCTGCGCCCGCACGCCGGCTGTGCGCTGCTGACCGGAGAAGCCGATGATGTCGAGCCAGTCCCGCGCGGCCCGGTCGTCGCGGAGCGAGGCCGGCGACAGATTCGATTCGGCGGTGATCGCGGCGTAGTAGCAGTCGGGCAGGGTGGTACCCGCGTCGATGAGCTCGAGTTCGCCGGCGGAGAAGGCGGCCACCAGCGGGGTGATCCGGCCATAGGTGGCGAGCATGGCGGCACCGACGACCAGGTCGGGCCGGGCCAGGGTGAGTTCCTGGGCGATCCGGGCGCCCAGCGAGGTGCCCACCACCCGGGCCGGGCCGCCCAGGTGCTCGATCAGCGCCGCCGTGTCGGCGACCATGTCGGCCATGGTGAAGCCGTCGGCGCTCTCGCTGCTCGGGGCGATCCCCCGGTTGTCGAAGGTCACCACCCGGTAGCCGGCGGCCAGCAGCGCGGGCTGCTGGTGGGCGTGCCACACCCGGCCGGGACTGCCGGTGCCCATGATCATCACCACCAGCGGACCCGAGCCGGCATCGGTGTACGAGAGCGTGATCGAGTTCAGCTCGGCGGTCTGCGGGCGGGCGGGAGCCGGGCGGGTCATGCGGGTGATCTCCTCACTGCTGCGGTGCTCACTTGTCGACGACGGGATTGCTGAGGGTCCCGATGCCCTCCACGCTCACCGCGACCGTCTGTCCGGCCTCCATCGGGCCGATTCCGGCCGGGGTGCCGGTGAGGATCACATCGCCGGGCAGCAGGGTCATCACGCGGGAGACCCATTCGATGATCTCGCCGATGCCGTGCAGCATGAGCGAGGTGCGGCTCGACTGCACGCTGACCCCGTCGAGGGTGGTGCCGATCGCCAGATCCGCGGGGTCCAGCGCGGTCTCGATCCACGGGCCGAGCGGGCAGAAGGTGTCGTAGCCCTTGCCCCGGGTCCACTGGCCGTCGGCCTTCTGCTGGTCGCGGGCGGTGACGTCGTTGGCTACCGTGTAGCCGAGGATCACGCTGCCCGCCTGCGCGGCCGCCACATCCTTGCAGGGCCGGCCGATGACCACCGCCAGCTCCCCCTCGTAGTCCACCCGCTGCGACGACGGGGGCCGCACGATCGGTGCGCCGGGACCGATGATGGAGGTGTTGGGCTTGAGGAAGATCAGCGGATCCTCCGGCGCCTGCGAACCCATCTCGGCGGCGTGCTCGGCGTAGTTCTTGCCGATGGCCACCACCTTGGAGGCCAGGATGGGCGCCAGCAGCCGCACCTGATCGAGCGGCCAGCTGCGGCCGGTGAAGGTGGGCTCCCCGAAGGGGTGCTCGGCGATCTCGCGGGCGGTCTGCGCCCCGTCCTCGCCCTCGATGGCGACGAAGGCGACGCCGTCCGGACTGGCTACACGACCCAATTTCATGGTTGCCACGTTAGCGCAGCCCGGACTCGCCCGCGCACGCCGCCGTGTTCTAGAATATGGAACTGTAGTTTCACTATATGAGACTGGGTCGGAACCGGAAAGGGAGTGAAACGATGGCCGACGGCGACGCACCCGATGAACAGGCCGGGTCCCTGCGCCGGTGGACGGTGCTCGGCTGTGCGCTGATCGCCGCAATGACCACGACGACGGCGCTGTCCGGCTTCGCCTATGTGATCCCGGCGCTGCACCGAGAAGGCATGAGCCTGGCCACCGCGTCGGCGCTGGCGGCGGTGCCGACCGTCGGCATCACCGTGGCCATCATCGCCTGGGGTGCGGCCCTGGACCGGTTCGGCGAACGCCGGGTGCTGCTAATCTCGATGACCGTCACCCTGGCCGGCACCGTCGGTGCGGCGCTGGCCGCCGGCACCGGCACCGCCACTCCGGTGCTGGCGGCGATGCTGCTGATCGGCGGCATCGGCTCGGGTGCCGCGAACGGTGCGAGCGGGCGCATCGTGGTCGGCTGGTTCCCGGCCGAGCTGCGCGGAACCGCGATGGGGATCCGGCAGATGGCACAGCCGCTGGGCATCGCCCTGTGCGCGCTGACCATGCCGGTGCTGGCCGAGGTCGCGGGGATCGGCGCCGCGATGGCGGTCCCGGCGGTGGTGACGGCGATCGGCCTGGTGGCGGTCGTGGTCGGCATCACCGACCCGCAGACCGGCGCGGGCGGGCCCGGAGCACCGGCGCCGGCCGCGGCCAATCCGTACCGGCAGGACGCGTACCTGTGGCGGATCCACGCCTTCAGCGTGCTGCTGGTGATCGGTCAATCGCTGATCTGGACCTTCGTCCCGGCCTGGCTGATGATCGCCCACCACTGGTCGGCCTTCTCCGCCGGTCTGCTGGTGACGGTGACCCAGGTGCTCGGCGCCTTCGGACGGATCGCGGCCGGCCGGATCTCGGACCGCCGGCGTTCGCGGATGCGGCCGGTGCGGGTGATCGCGCTGGCGGCGGCGCTGGCCATGGGCGCGCTCGCCCTGACCGACTGGCTGGGCACCTCGGCGGCGGCCGCCGCGGTGATGGTGGTGGCCGCGGTGGCCACCGTCGCCGACAACGGGCTGGCGTTCACCGCCATCGCCGAGACCGCCGGACCGGCGTGGAGCGGCCGGGCCCTGGGCGTGCAGAACACCGCGCAGTACGTGGCCGTCGCGGCCAGCACTCCGCTGCTGGGCCGGCTGATCGCCGCCACCGGTTATCCGGCGGCGTTCGCGATCACCGCGCTGGCACCGGTGCTGGCGCTGCCGCTGATCCCCCGCGACCGGCCGTGGCAGGGCCGCGAGGAGCCGGTGCTCGACGAGACGTGACCGGCCCGGGGCCCGGACCGGTCACGTCTGCGCACGTAGAACCGCGGTGCTCAGCCCAGCGCGGCCTTCTCCGCCCCGATGGTGGTGTCCTCGCCGTGGCCGGTGTGCACGACGGTCTCGTCGGGCAGATCGTAGAGCCGCGAACGGATCGAGTCCTCGAGCAGCTCGCGGCTGGAGAAGGACCGACCGGTGGCGCCGGGCCCGCCGCAGAACAGGGTGTCGCCGGTGAACACGCAGCCGAGTTCGGGCGCGTACAGGCACACCCCGCCGGGGGCGTGGCCGGGCGTGTGGATCACCGTCAGCGTGGTGCCGCCCACCTCGATCTGCTGACCGTCGGCCAGATCGGCGTCCCACGGCCGGTCCGGATGGGTGAGCTCCCACAGCGGCGCGTCGGCGGGATGGAGCCAGATGGGCGCCCCGGTGGCCGCCGCCAGCTCGGGAGCGACGCGGACGTGATCGTCGTGCGCATGAGTGCAGACGACGGCGATGACCTTCCGGTCGCCGACCAGGTCGGTGATGGCCTCCACCGAATGCGGGGCGTCGAGGACGATGCATTCCGTGTCGTCGCCGATCACCCAGACGTTGTTGTCGACGTCGAAGGTCTGTCCGTCGAGGCTGAAGGTGCCCGAGGTGACGGTGTGGTCGACGCGGGCGGTCATCCGATCACCACCACCGAGCGCAGCACGTCGCCGTGGTGCATCTTGGCGAAGGCGGCCTCCACGTCGTCGATCCCGATCTCCTCGGTGACGAAGGCGTCGAGGTCGAGCCGGCCGTTGCGGTACAGATCGACCAGCATCGGGAAGTCCCGGTTGGGCAGGCAGTCGCCGTACCAGCTGGACTTGAGGGCGCCGCCGCGACCGAAGACGTCGCTCAGCGGCAGCTCGGGGACGGTCATCTCCGGGTTCGGGACGCCGACCAGGACCAGCGTGCCCGCCAGGTCGCGGGCGTAGAAGCCCTGCTTCCAGGTCTCGGGACGGCCCACCGCCTCGACCACCACGTCGGCGCCCTCGGCACCGGCGTAGTACCGGTCGCAGATCTCGGCGATCGCCTCGACCGGATCGACCTTCGACGAGTCGACGGTGTGCGTGGCGCCCAGGGCGGTGGCCGCCTCGAGCGTCTTGGCATCGATGTCGACCGCGATGATCGGCATCGCGCCGGCCAGCGCACCGCCGGCGACGGCCGCCACCCCCACGCCGCCGCAGCCGATCACGGCCAGCGACTTGCCGCGGGTGGCGCCGCCGGTGTTGATCGCCGCACCCAGCCCGGCCATCACCCCGCAGCCGAGCAGGCCGA
>NZ_JBJURU010000002.1:121437-123779 GCF_046098115.1 Gordonia sp. VNK21
GAGCTCCGCCGGTGGCGGGACCCGCGGTGCGTGTGGCAGCTGAGCAGCTTCCAGCTAGGCCAGCTCCGCTAGCGGCTCTAGACGCTGGCCATGATGCGGCCACGGCTCCCGCGGCTGCACCACCAGCTCCGCCACCCGGCAGGGCTCTGGACCTTCGTCCCGAAGATGCGGGCGCTGGACCGCCCGTGCGACCAGGACCAGCCGCAGGGCTTGGGCCTCTACTGGCAGGGGCTCGACGGCGACTCGCTGCAGAAGCCAGCGCCGCCGCGGGAGTTCAGGTCGACCATGCCGCTGACGGACGGGTTGGCCCTGAAGGGCTACGACCAGCTAGACATGGCGTTGCCGGCCGAGCTGGAGCTGCGGAAGCAGTGGCTCCTCTAGCCCTAGCTGCTGCACCTCCGGCGGAAGCGGTTCTACGTGGTGCCGCTGCACGACGCGAGCCACCACCACTAGCCTACTGGCGGGCGCAGCTGGTGTGGCAGTGGAGCCCGTGGAAGTCGGAGCTGCCTGTCTGGAAGCTGCAGCTGTTGTTGCAGACCCACTAGCCGCTGCTGTGCCTTACGTAGCAGGAGCTGCGGGGCGTAAGCCACCTCCGGTAGTGGCTGGACCAGCCGCTGGCCTTCCAGTAGCGGCAGCAGACGTGAGTACGCGTGCTGCTAGTGCAGGCGCAGCGAGGGCTCGACCGCCGCCGGTGGCCCCGCGGGTAGACCGAGGTAGGGCGGCTGCGCGGCGACACCCTCGAGTGGGTAGGCCTGGCCGGCACCCTGCGGCTAGACCGGCTGCCAGTCGTCGCGGCCGCTCGGGGACGGTCATCTCCGGGTTCGGGACGCCGACCAGGACCAGCGTGCCCGCCAGGTCGCGGGCGTAGAAGCCCTGCTTCCAGGTCTCGGGACGGCCCACCGCCTCGACCACCACGTCGGCGCCCTCGGCACCGGCGTAGTACCGGTCGCAGATCTCGGCGATCGCCTCGACCGGATCGACCTTCGACGAGTCGACGGTGTGCGTGGCGCCCAGGGCGGTGGCCGCCTCGAGCTTCTTGGCATCGATGTCGACCGCGATGATCGGCATCGCGCCGGCCAGCGCACCGCCGGCGACGGCCGCCACCCCCACGCCGCCGCAGCCGATCACGGCCAGCGACTTGCCGCGGGTGGCGCCGCCGGTGTTGATCGCCGCACCCAGCCCGGCCATCACCCCGCAGCCGAGCAGGCCGACGGCTGCCGGCCGGGCCTGCGGATCGACCTTGGTGCACTGGCCGGCCGCGACCAGAGTCTTCTCGGCGAAGGCGCCGATGCCCAGGGCCGGGGTGAGCTCGGTGCCGGCGTCGTCGCCGTCGGCGATGGTCATCTTCTGGGTGGCGTTCTTCGAATCGAAGCAGTACTGCAGGTCGCCGCGCTTACAGGCCCGGCACTCTCCGCAGACGGCGCGCCAGTTGAGGATCACGAAGTCGCCCGGGGCCACCTCGGTCACGTCGTCACCGACCGCCTCGACGATGCCGGCCGCCTCGTGACCGAGCAGGAACGGGAACTCGTCGTTGATCCCGCCCTCGCGGTAGTGCAGGTCCGTGTGGCAGACGCCGCACGAGGAGATCGTCACCACGGCCTCTCCCGGCCCCGGATCCGGGACGACGATGTTCACCGTCTCGACCGGAGCGCCCTTGGCGCGGGCGATGACCCCTTTGACCGTCTGACTCATTTCGATGGACTCCTTGGTTCCGCTGCTCTGGTGTGATCGATCACGGTGCTTCCCTGCCTAGCATGCCCGTCACCGCATGAGTTCGCTGCCCGGGCGCCCCGATGCCGCGAGCGCCGCCGACCGGTGGTCGGCGGCGCTCGGCGGAAAGTACCCGAGTGCGGCGGTCAGAGCCGTTCGAGGATGCGATCGCCCACCTGCGAGGTGGTGCCGCGCTCGTCACCCCGGCCGGCCACATCGGCGGCCACCGCCGCCTCGATCCGCTCGGCGCCCGCATCGTCGCCGAGGTGGCGCAGCAGCAGGGCCACCGACAGGATCGCGGCGGTCGGATCGGCCAGGTTCTGCCCGGCGATGTCCGGGGCGCTGCCGTGCACCGGCTCGAACATCGACGGATTGGCGCGGGTGGCATCGATGTTGCCCGAGGCCGCCAGCCCGATGCCGCCGCTGACCGCGGCGGCCAGGTCGGTGATGATGTCGCCGAACAGGTTGTCGGTGACGATCACGTCGAAGCGGACCGGATCGGTCACCATGTAGATGGTGGCCGCGTCGATGTGGCAGTAGTCGGTGGCCACGTCCGGGAACTCGGCGGCCACCTCCTCGACGGTGCGGGCCCACATCGAGCCGGCGAAGGTCAGCACATTGGTCTTGTGCAC
>NZ_JBJURU010000002.1:123789-156477 GCF_046098115.1 Gordonia sp. VNK21
CTCAGTCTGCCAGTTTCCCCAGTAGCGGGCGCGGTTCCCGCGAGGCCAGCTCTGCCACTTGTAGCAGCAGGGCCTAGGCCCCGGCCCTCTCCGGCACCACTGCTAGAGGAGCACGCCGCAGACGGTGTGCCTGGACGTGATGGCGCTCCCGCCCTAGTTGCTGCTCAAGGGCAAGGACGAGCCAGTGCTCCGCCGGCCGTAGCAGCTCCGCCAGCCACTGCTGCACTGGCTCCACCGGGGCCCGCTGAAGCACTAGGAGTTGACCGCGCGGCAGACGCCTCTCACGGCCCGGACATTCGCGCCGCTGGACGTCATGACGAAGCTAAGCTTCTTGCGGTGGGTCTTCTACTGGTAGCGGCTGCCGCTGCTGCGGCCGTGGCTCGAGTGGGGCCGGGACCCGTAGCCGCGGAAGCGGCTCTTCTGAGACCAGCGCCGGCCGGTCACGTGGTTCCAGCTAGGCGTCCGGGCCGGCCGTCGGCAGCCGGACGAGCCGACGCCCCACTACCGGCCCGACCCACGCCGCTAGTTGTGGCCGCCGCGGTGGGCGCCGTTCAGCGACCGGCACTAGCCGACGCCGCCGCACCCCCACCGCCGGCAGCGGCCGCCACGCGACCGGCCGCGCTACGGCTAGTAGCGCCAGCTGTAGCTACGGTTCTTCGAGCTCCGCCGGTGGCGGGGTGCAGGTCCGTGTGGCAGACGCCGCACGAGGAGATCGTCACCACGGCCTCTCCCGGCCCCGGATCCGGGACGACGATGTTCACCGTCTCGACCGGAGCGCCCTTGGCGCGGGCGATGACCCCTTTGACCGTCTGACTCATTTCGATGGACTCCTTGGTTCCGCTGCTCTGGTGTGATCGATCACGGTGCTTCCCTGCCTATCATGCCCGTCACCGCATGAGTTCGCTGCCCGGGCGCCCCGATGCCGCGAGCGCCGCCGACCGGTGGTCGGCGGCGCTCGGCGGAAAGTACCCGAGTGCGGCGGTCAGAGCCGTTCGAGGATGCGATCGCCCACCTGCGAGGTGGTGCCGCGCTCGTCACCCCGGCCGGCCACATCGGCGGCCACCGCCGCCTCGATCCGCTCGGCGCCCGCATCGTCGCCGAGGTGGCGCAGCAGCAGGGCCACCGACAGGATCGCGGCGGTCGGATCGGCCAGGTTCTGCCCGGCGATGTCCGGGGCGCTGCCGTGCACCGGCTCGAACATCGACGGATTGGCGCGGGTGGCATCGATGTTGCCCGAGGCCGCCAGCCCGATGCCGCCGCTGACCGCGGCGGCCAGGTCGGTGATGATGTCGCCGAACAGGTTGTCGGTGACGATCACGTCGAAGCGGACCGGATCGGTCACCATGTAGATGGTGGCCGCGTCGATGTGGCAGTAGTCGGTGGCCACGTCCGGGAACTCGGCGGCCACCTCCTCGACGGTGCGGGCCCACATCGAGCCGGCGAAGGTCAGCACATTGGTCTTGTGCACCAGCGTCAGCTTCTTGCGGCGGGCCTGCGCCCGCGCGAAGGCGTCGCGGACGACGCGCTCGATGCCGAAGCGGGTGTTCACGCTGACCTCGGTGGCCACCTCGTGCGGGGTGCCCACCCGGATGGCGCCGCCGTTGCCGGTGTACGGGCCCTCCGTGCCCTCGCGGACCACCACGAAGTCGATCGTCGGGTCGCCGGCCAGCGGCGAGTCGACGCCCTCGAAGAGGATCGACGGCCGCAGGTTGACGTGGTGATCGAGGATGAACCGGAGCTTGAGCAGGAAACCGCGTTCGAGCACCCCGGACGGCACCGACGGATCGCCGATGGCGCCGAGCAGGATGGCGTCGTGCTCGCGCAGCGAGGCCACGTCGGCGTCGGTGAGCAATTCACCGGTGCTGTGGTAGCGACGGGCGCCGAAGTCGTATTCGGTGGTGGTCACCTCCGGGTGCAGCGTGCGCAGCACCCGCACGGCCTGGTCGATGACCTCCGGGCCGATCCCGTCGCCGGGAATCACTGCGAGCTTCACGAGAAGTCCACCTGCTTGATCAGGGTGGCCGAGACCGCCTCGCCGACGGAGGCCAGGACCTCGTCGCTGACCTCGCCGTTGACCCGCAGCATCATGGTGGCGCCGGGGCCCTCCAGATCCTGGGCCAGACCGGCGGCGGCGATGTCGACGCCGGCATTGCCGAGCAGGGTGCCGATCTTGCCCAGCGAACCCGGCTGATCGGCGTAGCTGACGATCAGGTTGCGGCCCTCGGCGCGCAGATCGAAGTTCCGGCCGTTGATGTTGACGATCTTCTCCACCTCGCGCGGCTCGGTGAGGGTGCCGGCCACGTTCACGGTCGATCCGTCGCCGAAGACGGCCCGCACGTCCACCATGGAACGGTGGTTGGGGCTCTCGCTGGCGGTGACCACCTCGTGGCTCACGCCGCGCTCGGCGGCCACCGACGGGGCGTTGACAAAGGTGACCGGCTCGTCGACGACGGCCGAGAACAGGCCGCGCACCGCCGACAGGCCGAGCACGTCCACCGGCAGCGAGGCCAGCTCGCCGCGGATCTCGACGGTGATGGCGGTCGGCATGCCGTCGGCCACCGCGCCGACCAGAACGCCGAGCTTGCGGGTGAGCTCGAGCCAGGGGGCCACCTCGTCGTCGACCGGTCCGCCGGTGATGTTCACCGCGTCCGGCACGAACTGCCCGTCCAGGGCCAGCAGCACGCTCTTGGCCACATCGGTGCCGGCCCGGTCCTGCGCCTCGGCGGTGGAGGCACCCAGGTGCGGGGTCACCACCACCTCGTCGAGTTCGAACAGCGGCGAGTCGGTGCACGGCTCGGAGTTGAAGACGTCCAGGGCGGCCGAACGCACGTGGCCGTCCTTGATGGCGTTGGCCAGGGCCTGCTCGTCGATCAGTCCGCCGCGGGCGGCGTTGACGATGATCACGCCCTTCTTGGTCCGGGCCAGCTGCTCGGCGCCGATCAGGCCGGCGGTCTCCGGGGTCTTGGGCAGGTGCACGGTGACGAAGTCGGCGCGCTCGAGGAGCTCGTCGAGGCTGACCAGCTCGATGCCCAGCTGGGCGGCGCGGGCCGGCGAGACGTAGGGGTCGTAGGCGATGATGTGGGTCTCGAAGGCGGCCAGGCGCGAGGCCACCAGTTGGCCGATCCGGCCCAGACCCACCACGCCGACGGTCTTGTCGAAGAGCTCGACGCCGGAGAACGACGACCGCTTCCAGGTGTGGTCCTTGAGGGTGGCGTCGGCGGCCGGCACCTGGCGTGCGGCCGACATCAGCAGTGCGACGGCGTGCTCGGCGGCCGAGTGGATGTTGGAGGTGGGCGCGTTGACCACCATCACGCCGCGCTCGGTGGCGGCCGAGACGTCCACGTTGTCCAGGCCGACGCCGGCCCGGGCGATGATCTTGAGCTGCGGACCGGCCGCGAGCACCTCGGCGTCGACGGTGGTGGCCGAACGCACCAGCAGGGCGTCGGCGTCGACGACCGCCTCAAGCAGCTTGGGACGGTCCGGACCGTCCACCCAGCGCACCTCGACGCCGTCGCCGAGGGCCTCCACGGTGGACGGGGCGAGTTTGTCGGCGATCAACACGACGGGACGGCTGGAAGCGGTCACTAGTTATCTCCAGGTTTCCTCGGTGCACGGATATGGACCCGCGCGCGTTAAGAGCGGCAGCTGACGCGACTACTGTAATGCCCGGCGCCCCCGGAGCCGATACCCGCCCACCTGCGAATGTGGCGCGGAACACGGGCGCCCGGGTACCTTCATGGCTGTGCCCGGACACGCCGGGGATCCGTTGTCTCAGTTGCGTCACGTCTGCACCGGGACGGCGCAAGCGGCCCGGTACCGGGCCGTCCGGCGGATACAGTGGGCACCGCTGCCGTCCGGGACCGGAGGCAGGAAGCAATGAGCGGAGTATGTAGATGAAGAAGATGACAGTGGTTTTCGCTGCCATCGTGGCTTCGGTCCTGGCGCTGACGGGCGTCGGCGTGGGTCAGACCCAGGCCGCCCCCAAGGTGGCCATCGGCGGCGGTTCCGGGATTCTCGTCCTCAAGGGCGGAAACTCGGCCTCGGCCTGCACCGTGACCACCGTCGGCCGGGACGACCGCGGCCGGCTGATCGCGGTGACCGCGGGACACTGCGGCGTCCCCGGACAGAGCGTTCTCTCCGAGCGGGCCCAGAACCGCGGCGTCATCGGCAAGGTCACCCGGTCGGCCTCGGACATCGACGTCGCCGTGATCGAACTCGACGCGAACGTGGTCCGCCCGGTGCGCACCGTCCGCGGCGTCACCATCAAGCGGATCAGCACCAAGCCGGTCAATTTCCCCACCATCCTGTGCAAGGAGGGCCGCACCACCGGTCACACCTGCGGTGTCACCTGGTTCTCCGACGGCGCCTCGCACTTCTCGCAGATGTGCGTGATCGAAGGCGACTCGGGCAGCCCGGTGGTCGTCGGCGACACCCTCGTCGGCATGGTCAACGCCTACTACTTCGTCTCCTGCATCGGCCCGGAGACCGGGACCAGCATGGGCCCGATCCTCAAGCGGCTGGCCCGCTGGGGCTACACGGGCTTCAAGCCGGTGTAGGCCTGCGCCACCACCTCTTCACGAAACGGCGGCGGCCCGGGAAGTCTTCTCCCGGGCCGCCGCCGTCGGTGCGTTGCGCGTCGGCGCGCCGCTACGTGCCTTCCACGCGGCTGCGGATCACCGCATCGGTGTGCTTGATCGCCTGCGCGACGAACGGTCCCATCAGCCCGCCCAGGACCCGGCCGGCCACCCCGCCGGGCAGCACGTAGTCGAACTCCACGTCGACGGCCACCGTGCCCGGCTCGTCGCCGTCGGCGAAGCGCCAGATGCTGGTGGCCCCGAAACCCTTGACCGACTCCATCTTCAGCAGTTCGTTCTCGGCGTACTCGGTGCATTCGACCGTCGACTCGAGCGTCTTGGGACCGACCTTGATCTTCGTGACGAATGTCGAGCCGAGGCCGCTGGTGCGCTCGGTGGTCGGGGTGAAGCTGCTGACTCCGAACATGTACTCGGGCACGTTGCGGTAGTCGTTGACGTAGGCGAAGGCCGCTTCGCGCGAGCCCTTCATCGTCGCCGTGTGGCGGACTTCGGACATCAGATCTCCTCGTGGTGTCGACGTCGTCCGGGGTCCGGCAGCACGCTGCCCGGCGCACCCGATGCGCCGAGGAGTCTACCCACCCGGGCAGCGGGCCGGGGGTGCCGATGCGGCGAGCGCCGTCCGGGGTTGCTCCCGGACGGCGCTCGCAGCGGTGTGTCTGCGGCCGGACTCAGGCGGTCTCGGTGATCGGGCGATCCACCCAGCTCATCAGGTCGCGCAGCTTCTTGCCGGTGACCTCGATCGGGTGCTCGGCGTTCTCCTTGCGCAGCGCCTCGAGCTCCTTGTTGCCGCCCTCGACGTTGGCGACCAGACGCTTGACGAAGGTGCCGTCCTGGATGTCGGTCAGGATGTCCTGCATCCGCTTCTTGGTGTCGGCGTCGATCACCCGCGGGCCGGACAGGTAGCCGCCGAACTCCGCGGTGTCCGAGACCGAGTAGTTCATCCGCGCGATGCCGCCCTCGTACATGAGGTCGACGATCAGCTTCAGCTCGTGCAGGCACTCGAAGTAGGCCATCTCCGGCGCGTAACCGGCCTCGATCAGCACCTCGAAGCCGGTCTTGACCAGTTCTTCGGTGCCGCCGCACAGCACGGCCTGCTCGCCGAAGAGGTCGGTCTCGGTCTCTTCCTTGAAGGTGGTCTTGATGACGCCGGCCCGGCCGCCGCCGATGGCCGAGGCGTACGACAGCGCCAGCGCCTGGCCCTCGCCCTTCGGGTCCTGATCGACCGCGATCAGGCAGGGCACGCCCTTGCCGTCGACGAACTGGCGGCGGACCAGGTGGCCCGGGCCCTTCGGTGCGACCATCGCGACGGTGACATTCTCCGGCGCCTTGATCAGGTCGAAGTGGATATTCAGGCCGTGGCCGAAGAAGAGTGCGTCGCCGTCCTTGAGGTTCGGGGCGATGTCCTCGGTGAAGATGGTGGCCTGGCTGGTGTCCGGGGCCAGCAGCATGACCACATCGGCCCAGGCAGCGGCCTCGGCGGCGGTCATCACGGTCAGCCCCTGCTCGGCGGCCTTCTCGCGGGACTTGGAGCCCTCGCGCAGACCGATCGCCACCTCGACGCCCGAGTCACGCAGCGACAGCGAGTGCGCGTGGCCCTGGCTGCCGTAGCCGATCACCGCGACCTTGCGGCCCTGAATGATCGACAGATCAGCGTCGTCGTCGTAGAAAAGCTCGATCGCCACAATTAATTCCCTTCGGATGGTGCCGCACACGGCGGCGGGTACAGCGGATTGGAGTTCGTATTGAGTTCTATTGTCGCGTCAGCGGTTGGCCGACATGCTCTTGGGTCCCCGGCCGAGGGTGACGCCACCGGACTGGGCGATCTCCCGGATACCGTATGGGTCCAGCATCCGCAGCAGGGCTTCGAGCTTGTCCGAGGTGCCGGTGGCCTCCACCGTCACCGACTCGGGAGCGACGTCGATCACCTTGGCACGGAACAGATTGACCACGTCGATGATCTCGCCGCGGTTGGTCTGATCGGACCGCACCTTGACCAGCAGCAGTTCCCGCGAGACCGAGTGGTCCGGCTCCTGCTCCACGATCTTGATGACATTGATCAGCTTGTTGAGCTGCTTGGTCACCTGCTCGAGCGGGAAGTCGTCGACGGAGACCATGATCGTCATCCGCGAGATGCCCTTGAGCTCGGTGGGGCCCACGGCCAGTGACTCGATGTTGAAGCCGCGGCGCGAGAACAGCGCCGAGACGCGGGCCAGCACGCCCGGCCGGTCCTCGACCAGAACGCTCAGCGTATGGGTGCTCACAGCGAGGCCTCCCCTTCGTCATCGCCCTGCGGGCGGGCGATGGTGTCGTGGATGTCGGCCGGGGTGTCGCCGGCCGACTCTTCGTCGTCGAACAGCGGCCGGATGTCCCGGGCCGCCATGATCTCGTCGTTGCCGCAGCCGGCCGCGACCATCGGCCACACCTGAGCGTCCTTGCCGACGATGAAGTCGATCAGCACCGGGCGGTCGTTGATCTCCCGGGCGCGGGCGATCGCCGAGGCCACATCCTCTTCCTTGTCGACGCGGATGGCCACACAGCCGAGCGCCTCACCGAGCTTGACGAAGTCCGGGATCATCCGCGAATGCGTCGCCAGATCGGTGTTGGAGTAGCGCTCGTCGTAGAAGAGCGTCTGCCACTGCCGGACCATACCCAGGTTGCCGTTGTTGATCAGCGCGACCTTGATGGGGATGCCCTCGATGGCGCAGGTGGCGAGTTCCTGGTTGGTCATCTGGAAGCAGCCGTCGCCGTCGATCGCCCAGACCTCCGACTCGGGTGCGGCGGCCTTGGCGCCCATCGCGGCTGGGATCGAATAGCCCATGGTGCCCAGACCGCCCGAGTTCAGCCAGGTGCGCGGCTTCTCGTACTTGACGAACTGCGCGGCCCACATCTGGTGCTGGCCGACACCGGCCACGTACACCGCGTCCGGACCGGCGGCGGCGCCGAGCTGCTCGATGACGAACTCCGGCGACAGCGAGCCGTCGGACTGACCGTCATAGGACAGCGGGTAGGTCGAACGCAGCTCGTTCAGGTAGGCCCACCACTCGGACAGGTCGGCGCTGGTTCCGCCGGCCGCGGTGTCGTTGCGGAGCTCCTCGATGAGCTCGGCGATCACATTGGCCACGTCGCCGACGATCGGAACGTCCACCTCGCGGTTCTTGCCGATCTCGGCCGGGTCGATGTCGGCGTGGATGACCTTGGCGTCCGGGGCGAAGGAGGAGAGCTGTCCGGTGACGCGGTCGTCGAAGCGCGCGCCGAGGGTGATCAGCAGATCTGAACGCTGCAGCGCGCCGACGGCGCCGACCGCACCGTGCATGCCGGGCATGCCCATATGCAGTTCGTGGCTGTCCGGGAAGGCGCCGCGGGCCATCAGGGTGGTGACCACCGGGATACCGGTCAGCTCGGCCAGCTCCAGCAGTTGCGGAGCGGCATCGGCCTTGATGACGCCGCCGCCCACGTAGAGCACCGGCCGCTTGGCCCGGTGGATCAGCCGGGCGGCCTCGCGGACCTGCTTGCCGTGCGGCTTGGTGACCGGACGGTAGCCGGGCAGGTCGATCTGCGGCGGCCAGGAGAAGGTGGTCTGCGCCTGCAGGATGTCCTTGGGGATGTCCACCAGCACGGCGCCCGGACGGCCCGACTCGGCGATGTAGAAGGCCTCGGCGATCACTCGCGGGATGTCGGCGGCGACACTGACCAAGAAGTTGTGCTTGGTGACCGGCATGGTGATGCCGGAGATGTCGGCCTCCTGGAAGGCGTCGGTGCCGATCAGCGCACGACCCACCTGACCGGTGATCGCGACCACCGGAACGGAGTCCATCTGGGCATCGGCCAGTGGGGTGACCAGGTTGGTCGCACCCGGACCGGAGGTCGCCATCATGACGCCGGCACGGCCGGCGACCTGTGCGTACCCGGTGGCGGCGTGGCCGGCACCCTGCTCGTGACGGACCAGGACGTGACGGACCTTCTGCGAGTCGAGCAGCGGGTCGTACACCGGAAGCACTGCGCCGCCGGGAATGCCGAAGACGATCTCGACGCCGAGTTCCTCGAGCGTCCGGACGACCGACTGGGCGCCGGTGACCCGTTCCGGGGCCACCGTGGCACCCGAGCGCAGAGATTCGGTCGACGGCGACTGCGGCCGCGACGACCCGCGTGCTGTTGGTGTGCTCACTGCACGATCCTGTTCCTCTAGTCCTGGCAAGAAAAAACCCCCGACAGCGGAGCTGGTCGAGGGCGCGTCGATGGAGTTCGAAAGGTCTGTGAAGTGACCGATCAGGCGTGGACGCGCCGACCGATTACTACGAGGAGCTTCGAGTTCATCACCGGTCCACGGTAAGGCAGTGGTCCGAGCCGCGTCAAATCCCCTCTACGTGCCACAATGGGCCACGTGCCGAAACCCGATTCCACCGGAAAGCCCGCGACAGCCGGGCCCGCCGTGTTCACCATCAACGGGCTCGCCTATCTGACTGTGCTGATGACGATCCTGGTCGTCATCATGTTCATGGGCGTCTCGCTGACCTGGCTGAGCTGGACGGTGATCGTGCCCATTGCGCAGATCTGGTGGATCCACCGGCTGCGCACCATCGTCGACGAGGACGGGATCACCGCGGTGCACACCTTCGGCACCGTGCGCCTGGGCTGGGACGAGATCGACGGGCTGGCCTTCCCCAAGTGGCGTTCGGTGTGCGCGGTGCGCACCGACGGCAGCCGAGTCTCGTTGCCCGCGGTGGGATTTCAGCAGCTGCCGCGTCTGTCGGCGGCCAGCGGCGGCCGGATCCCGGACCCGTACGCCGCCGCCCGCGAGGCCCGTCGGGCCGCGGCCGAGAACTGACCCCGACGCCGGCCGACCGGGCCCCTCAGTGAACGGCGCGTGAACCGCGTCCTTTGCCCCGGGGCCGCCCGCCCCGCGACTGCGCGCCGCCCGCCCCGCGATGCGAGAATCGCCTCATGTCCGCTTCGCTGACGCGTGAACTCGATCAGGCCCTCGACGGCAACCGGCTCTCCGAAGCATCCGCGATCCTGAGCGACTCGGCGCCCCAGGACGTCGCAGCCATGCTCGAGCAGCTCAGCCCACGGCTCCGGAGTATCGGTTTCCGGCTGCTGGCGAAGGATCAGGCGGTGAAGGTCTTCGACGATCTGCCGTCGGCCGCCCAGGCCGAGCTGATCGAGGCGCTCGGCACCGCCGAGGTGGCCGATGCGCTCAACGCCCTCGAGCCCGACGACCGCGCCGAACTGATCGACGAGCTGCCGGCGTCGGTGGCCAAGGAACTGATCCGCACCCTCCCGCGCGAACAGCGCGAGGCCACCGCGGTGGTGCTGGGCTTCCCGCGCGGCAGTGTCGGCCGCCGGATGAGCCCGGAGTTCGTGCACGCCTTCGACGACGACACGGCCGGGGAGGCGCTCGATCGGGTCAAGGCCCGCGGCCATCAGGCGTCGACCATCTACACGGTGCCGGTGGTGAGCCATTCGCGCCGGCTGCTCGGTGTGGTGAGCCTGCGCGATCTGCTGCTGTGCGAGCCGGACGATCCGGTGGGTCCGCTGGCCAAGCGGCCCATCTTCGCCGTCGTCGACGACGACGCCGAGCCCACCGCGCAGCGCTGCGTGGACCGCGGCATTCTCGCGATGCCCGTCGTCGACCGGGAGGACCGGCTGGTGGGTGTGCTCACCCTCGACGATGCGATCGAGGTGGTCGATGCGGCCCGCGACGAGGACGAGGCGCGCGCCGGTGCCCGCGAACCGCTCAAGACCCCGTATCTGCAGGCGTCGATCTTCGCGATCACCCGGGCCCGGGTGGTGTGGCTGTTCGTGCTGGCCATCTCGGCCATCCTGACCGTCAACGTGCTGGAGATCTTCGAGGGCACCCTCGAGCAGAAGGTGGCGCTGGCGCTGTTCATCCCGTTGCTCACCGGCATCGGCGGCAACACCGGCTCGCAGGCGGCGACCACCGTCACCCGCGCGCTGGCCGTGGACGAGGTGACCCCGCGCGACGCCGGCCGGGTGCTCGGCAAGGAGGTCCGGGTGGGTCTGACGCTCGGCGCCACCCTGGGCATCGTCGGCTTCCTGGTCGCCTGGGCCGCCTACGAGTTCGACATCGGCGCGGTGATCGGCCTGACCATCGTCTCGGTGTGCACCATGGCCGCCAGCGTCGGCGGCCTGATGCCGTTGATCGCCAAACTGGTGCGAGTGGATCCGGCGGTCTTCTCCACGCCCTTCATCTCCACCTTCTGCGATGCGACGGGTCTGATCGTCTACTTCATGATCGCCAAGGCGGTTCTCGGGATCTGACCCGCTACGACGGGCCGCCCGGTCAGCCGGCCCGGGGAATCTGCAGGGCGTTGGTCCACAGCCGGGACGCCGTCTGCACCAGTTCGTCGAAGCCGTACTGCTCCTGCGCCCCGCCGGCGGCGACGTAACTGCCGGTGACGAAGTACTCGAAGGCCAACCGGCTGATCATGCCCGACAGCGCCCGCGCGGCCAGCAGCGGATCGAGTCCGGTGTCGGCCAGTCCGCGCCGCTGCAGGTCGGCGATGCTGCGGGCGTTGCGTTCGACGAAGGCGTTGCCGCGCCGCTCCCGCAGTTCCCGGAAGCCCGGATCGATGCTGGCGACCTGTTCCATCAGGCCCATCAGCTTCGCATTGCGCCGGTAGGCCTCGAGATAGGCGCGGTTGCTCGCGGTGATGATCGCGACCGGATCCGAGTCGGCGTCGACCCGCTCGGTGCCCGGGTGCAGCATGTCCTCCTTGGCCTGCTCGAGCACCGCCGCGAAGATCTCCTCCTTGCTGGAGAAGTAGGTGTAGAAGGTGCCGGCCGCGCACTGCGCCTCGGTGGTGATGTCGATCAGCCGCGCATCCAGGAAGCCCTTGGTCTCGAAGACGGTGCGGGCCGCGGCGATCAGGGCCGCACGGGTGCGCATCCCGCGTTCGGTGAGCGGCAGCTCCCGGGCCGGCGGCGCCGGATCGGGTGCGGCCGACGGCTGTCCGCCGGCCGCACCCGTCTCCGCTGCTCGCATGGTCACAGTTATAGCAATGCCGGCCGCGGTCAGCGGTCCCGGAGTTCGCGGCGGAGGATCTTTCCGCTCACCGTCTTCGGCAGATCCTCGATGATCTCGACGATGCGCGGGTACTTGTACGCCGCGAGCCGCTCCTTGCAGAACGCGGTGAGCTCCTCGGCGGTCGCCGCGCCCGCCCGCTTGAGCGAGACCACCGCTTTGACCGTCTCGCCGCGGTACGGATCGAGGACGCCCACCACGGCGGCCTCGCGTACTGCCGGGTGCTCGTAGAGCACGTCCTCGACCTCGCGCGGCCAGACCTTGAAGCCGGAGGCGTTGATCTGATCCTTCTTGCGGTCGACGACGTAGAACCAGCCGTCGGCGTCCATGAAGCCCACATCGCCGGTGTGGAACCGGCCGCCGGGCATGGCGTGCTCGGTCTCCTCCGGCTTGCGCCAGTAGCCGGCCGACACCTGCGGGCCGGAGATCACGATCTCGCCGACCTCGCCGACGCCCAGCGACGCGCCGTCGTCGTCGACGATCTCGGCGGTGGTGCTGTAGACCGGCACGCCGATCGAGACCGCGCCGGACCCCCGGTCCACGGGCGCCGTCACCCCGGACGGCACCACGATCGCCGGACTGTTGGTCTCGGTGAGCCCGTAACCGTTGTGCACGTAGTGGCCGAACTTGGCCCGGAAGGCCTCCAGTGCGGCGGCCGGGATCGCGGCGCCGCCCGAGTAGATCGAGGTCATCGACGCGAGTTGGTCGGGGGTCACGCCGTCGTCGTTGGTCCACGCGATGAACACGGTGATCGCGCCGATCGTCGCCGTCGCCTGATGCTCGGCGATCGCCTCGGCGGCCACCGACGGCTGGAAGCGGCAGGTCAGGATGACCGATCCCCCGGCGAGCAGCGGGGCGGCGATGTTCGCGATCAGGCCGGTGATGTGGAACAGCGGGGCGACGGCGAAGTACCGCGTCGATGCGTCGAGATGCGTCCAGTCCCGGTAGACCTGTGCGGCGAAGACCACGTTCGCGTGGGTGCTCATCGACCCCTTCGGCGGACCGGTGGTACCCGAGGTGTACGGCAGGTAGGCGATGTCGCCGGGACGCAGCGCCACCGGCTCCGGAGTGCGCCCGTCGAGCCCGCCGAGGAGTTCGAGGAGATCGGCATCCCCCTCGTACCGCCGACGCCGGGAACCGCCGAAGATGCGTTCGTCGCCGCGGCTCTGGAAGTCCAGTTCGGAGGTGGTGATCACCTCCTCGACGGCGGTCCCCTCCACGCGGTGAACCTCCTGTGCCACCGATTCGAGGCACACCACCAGCCGGGCGCCGCTGTCGGCGAGCACGGCCTGCAGCTCGCGGCCGCGGTACATCGGATTGATCGGCACCACCACGGCGCCGGCCTTCCAGATGCCCACCACCGCGATCAGGAACTGCGGGATGTTCTGCAGCACCAGAGCGATGCGGTCGCCGTGTGTCACGCCGCGCTCCTGCAGGGCGACCGCGAAGGCATCGGAGAGGCGGTCGAGTTCGCGGTAGTCGATCACCGCATCGAAGTAGCGGATGGCCACAGCGTCGGGGGCGGCCTGCACCGATGCGGTCACCATGTCCAGGGCGGTGGCGAACTCGTTGGTCATCTCACTCGGCTCACCCGCCGCATACTGCCGCAGCCAGACCTTCTCCCCGCCCACCGTGGGTTCCGCGCTCACTGGGGGTTCCATACTCACTGGGCCGCCTCGAAGTAGCGGCGCGGATTCTCCACCAGCATCGTGGTGATCTGGTCCTCGGTGACGCCCCTCTCGAGCAACGCCGGGATCACATCATCGCTGATGTGCACGAAGTTCCAGTTCGGCACGGCCTCCTTCTTGGCGCCCTCCTCGAACCAGTCGATGAAGCAGGCCGCGTCGTGGGCCAGGACCATCCGCTCGGCATAGCCGCGGCGGACCAGTTCGGCGACGGTGCCGACCCGCTCCTCGAAGGGCAGCAGCACGTCCAGCCCGAAGCGGTCCATGCCCAGATACGAGCCCGCATCGGCGACGGCGCACAGGTAGTCCAGGTCGGTGCTGTCACCGGAGTGCCCGATGACCACCTTGCTCAGGTCCACGCCCTCGGACGCCAGCACCCGCTGGGCCACCAGGCCCGAACCGGTGTGCGGGTTGGTGTGCACGGTGATCGGCGTACCGGTCTCCACATGCGTCTGGCCCACGGCCCGCATGACCCGCTCCACGCCGGGCGTCAGGCCCGGCTCCTCGATGGCGCACTTGAGCAGGCCCGCCTTGACCCCGGTTCCGGCGATGCCGGTGCGGATGTCCTTGACGAACAGCTCGACCATCGGCTCGGGAACGTCGAAGAGCAGCCCGGGCCCGGTGTAGTGGAACTGGAACGGAATGTCGTTGTACGTGTAAACGCCGGTCGCGACGACGATGTTGAGGTCCACCTGGGCGGCGATGCGTTCGATGCGCGGGATGTAGCGGCCGAGGCCGATCACGGTCGGATCGACGATGGTGTCGATGCCCCGTTCCCGACACTCGTGCAGCTTCGCAACGGCGTCGGCGATCCGGGCCTCCTCGTCCCAGGCGTTCGGGTAGTCGGCGTAGTTCTGCTGCATCTCGGTGCCGAGCACGAAGATGTGCTCGTGCATCAGGGTGCGGCCTATCTCTGCGGTGTCCACGGCGCCGCGGACGGTGTTCAGGGTCGGCATGGCGACTTCTCCTCCTCGGCTCGTCGGCTCAGGCACCGGTGGCGGGCCGGTAGTCCCGGTACCGTCGCAGTTCGTCACGGGCGATGGCGCGCTTGTGCACTTCGTCGGGCCCGTCGGCCAGCCGCAGCGTCCGCAGGTGGGCGTACATCATGGCCAGCGGGAAGTCGTCGGTGACACCGCCGCCGCCGTGCACCTGGATGGCGCGGTCGACGATCTGCAGGGCGATGTTGGGCCCGGCCACCTTGATGGCCGCGATCTCGGTGCGCGCCTCCTTGTTGCCGACGGTGTCCATCAGGTACGCGGCCTTGAGGGTGAGCAGCCGGATCATCTCGATGTCGATCCGGGCCTGCGCGATCCAGTCCTGGATGTTGGCGTTGTCGGCGATCGGCTTGCCGAAGGTGACCCGGGACTGGGCGCGCTTGCACAGCAGCTCCAGGGCGCGTTCGGCGGCGCCGATCGAACGCATGCAGTGGTGGATCCGGCCGGGTCCGAGCCGGGCCTGGCTGATCGCGAAGCCCTCGCCCTCTCCCTTGAGGATGTCGGTGACCGGCACCCGGACGTCCTCGAACAGGATCTCGGCGTGCCCCTCGCGGTCGTGGTAGCCGAAGACGGGCAGGTTGCGCACCACGGTGACGCCGGGCGCGTCGATCGGGACCACCATCATCGACTGCTGCCGATGCGGAGCGGCCTCGGGGTCGGTCTTGCCCATCACGATCATCACCTTGCAGTTGGGGTGCAGGGCGTTGGAGGCGAACCATTTGCGGCCGTTGAGCACGTAGACGTCGCCGTCACGGACCATCGACATCTCCACGTTGGTCGCATCCGAGCTGGCCACCTCCGGCTCGGTCATCGCGAAGGCCGAGGCCATGGTGCCCTCGAGCAGCGGGATGAGGTACTTCTCCCGGTGTTCGTCGGTGCCGAAGAGCTCGAGGACCTCCATGTTGCCGGTGTCCGGGGCGTTGCAGTTGAAGACCTCGGACGCGAAGTGACAGCGGCCCATGATCTCAGCCATCGGCGCGTACTCGAGGTTCGTCAGCCCGGCGCCGGTGCCCGGGTGCGGGTGGAAGAGGTTCCACAGCCCCGCGGCCTTGGCCTTGGCCTTGAGCTCCTCGAGGATCGCCGGCTGCGCGTGCGGGTTCCCCAGCTCGCGCATCTGCTCCTCGTACACCGGCTCGGCGGGATAGACGTGGGCGTCCATGAACTCGACCAGCTGCTGCTGGATCTGCTGGGCGCGCTCGGACACATCGAACATCGACATGGACTTCTCTCCTCGTTCAGGAAGCGGGTTCTGCGGGTGTGCGTACATCGGCCCCGGCACCGAACCGGCCCGCTCATGTGCCGGCCGTCACGGTGTCCCTCGCCACACACACTAACTTGAAGTTGACGACGACTTCAAGTGTTGCGGCGGTGCGACCGAGCGCCCGAACCGGCGGCCCGGTGCGCCCCCGAACCGAGGCGGGAATATCCGGTGGCGCCGGGGGCGTAGAATTACCTGCAGTATTTCGATGATTTCGCCGGCGTTCGTCCAGCCCCGAACGTCGGCCGTAGCCCAACGTTGAGCGAGGAATTCATGCCAGCCCTGCGGTCACGCACCACCACCTTCGGCCGGGAAGCCGCCGGTGCACGTTCCCTGTGGCGTGCCACCGGCATGACCGACGACGACTTCGGCAAGCCGATCGTCGCCATCGCGAACTCGTACACCCAGTTCGTCCCCGGCCACGTGCACCTGAAGAACGTCGGCGACATCGTGGCCGAGGCGGTGACCGCCGCCGGCGGTGTGGCCCGCGAATTCAACACCATCGCCGTCGACGACGGCATCGCGATGGGCCACGGCGGCATGCTCTACTCGCTCCCCTCCCGCGAGATCATCGCCGACTCGGTCGAGTACATGGTGAACGCGCACACCGCCGACGCCCTGGTCTGCATCTCCAACTGCGACAAGATCACGCCCGGAATGCTCAACGCCGCCATGCGGCTGAACATCCCCACCGTCTTCGTCTCCGGCGGGCCGATGGAGTCCGGACAGTCCGTGGTGGTCAACGGCGTGGTCCATCCGGGCCTGGACCTGGTGGACGCGATCACCGCGTCCGCCGACTCCTCGGTGAACGATGAGGAGCTGCTCACCGTCGAACAGTCCGCCTGTCCCACCTGCGGTTCCTGTTCGGGCATGTTCACCGCCAACTCGATGAACTGCCTGACCGAGGCGCTGGGCCTGTCGCTGCCCGGCAACGGCTCGACCCTGGCCACCCAGGTGGCCCGCCGGAATCTGTTCACCAAGGCCGGCGAGCTGATCGTCCAGATCGCCAAGCAGTACTACGCCGACGACGACGAGTCGGTGCTGCCGCGCAACATCGCCACCCGCGAGGCCTTCGAGAACGCGATGGCCCTGGACGTGGCGATGGGCGGCTCCACCAACACCGTGCTGCACATCCTGGCCGCCGCCCAGGAGGGCGAGCTGAAGTTCGACCTGCACGACATCGACCGCATTTCGCGCAACGTGCCCTGCCTGGCCAAGGTGGCCCCGAACTCCCCCAAGTACTACATGGAGCACGTCCACCGTGCGGGCGGCATCCCCGCCATCCTCGGTGAGCTCAACCGCGCCGGTCTGCTGAACACCGACGTCCGGCCGATCCACGCGCCGTCCATCGAGCAGTACCTGGCCGACTGGGACATCCGCGGCGGCAGCCCCACGGAGGAGGCCGTCGAACTCTTCCACGCCGCCCCCGGCGGGGTGCGCACCACCGAGCCGTTCTCCACCGCCAACCGGTGGGACTCCCTCGACACCGACGCCGCCGATGGATGCATCCGCGACCTCGAGCACGCCTACACCGTCGAAGGCGGCCTGTGCGTGCTGCGCGGCAATCTGGCCGAGGACGGCGCCGTGCTCAAGACCGCCGGCGTGGACGAGGAACTGTGGCACTTCCAGGGTCCTGCCCGCGTGGTCGAGAGTCAGGAGGACGCCGTCCACGCCATCCTCTCCAAGGAGCTGCAGGCCGGCGAGGTCCTGGTGATCCGCTACGAGGGCCCCTCCGGAGGCCCGGGCATGCAGGAGATGCTGCACCCGACGGCGTTCATGAAGGGCACCGGCATGGGCAAGAAGTGCGGCCTGGTCACCGACGGCCGGTTCTCCGGAGGCTCCTCCGGCCTGGTCATCGGCCACGCCTCCCCGGAGGCCGCCGACGGCGGCACGATCGGCCTGGTGGAGAACGGCGATCAGATCCTGATCGACGTCCACAGCCGGACCCTCAAAGTGCTCGTCGACGACGAGGAGCTGCAGGAGCGCCGCGCCAAGATGGAGGCCTCCGAGCACCCGTGGCAGCCCAAGGACCGGCAGCGGCCGGTGAGCAAGGCGCTGCGGGCGTACGCCAAGATGGCGTCCTCGGCCGACAAGGGCGCCGTGCGCATCGTCGACTGACCCGGCGCGCGTCCACCACACAGACGACGCCGTCCCGCTCCTTCAGAGGAGCGGGACGGCGTCGTCCGTGTGTGGAGACAGTCAGCGGGTGGCGAACGGATTGGCCCCGTTGAAGATGAACCAGATCGCCGCCGCGCCGCCGATGCCGACCAGCAGCCAGAGGAACGAGCCCCAGGCGGGCCGGTGCGACCAGCCCCAGCGGCGGTCGAACGAGTAGCGGCCCGGGCCGGTGAGGATCAGGCCGGCGGCCACCAGGGCCAGCGTCAGTTCGAACTCGAGTCCCGAACCGTTGCCGTCCGGGGTGAAGAACCACACCCCGCCGGCCAGCGTCGCCTTGTAGGCCGCGGCCACCAGGATCACTCCGAGCACCGCCGAACCGGCGATCGGCGCCAGCAGACCCAGGATCAACAGGATTCCGCCGATGGTCTCCGAGAAACCGGCCACATAGGCCAGGGTGGTGGTCGCATCCGAGGTGAAGCCGAGATCGGGGGCGTCGGCATTGGCCAGGAAGGCGGCGAAGCCGTCGACACCCGGCCCGCCCCACCATCCGGTGAGCTTCTGCAGACCGTGCAGGGTGAACACCAGGCCGATGATCACCCGGATCACCAGCAGACCCAGATCCAGGGTGCCGCGCCGCGGATCGAGCGCGGCCGGCTCCTCGTCTGGCTCGTCGTAGTGCGGGGCCGGCGGCGGCTCGTCGGCGATCGGCGGCACCGGCTCCCCGCGATCGAGGATCAGCGTCTGCTGCGGCTCGATGTAGGGCAGCGGATCCTCGGTCAGATGTTCGGCGGTCCGGCGGTTCTCCGCCGCGGTGGGCTCGTCCCGGCCCGGCTCGTCGGTTTCGGTGAACGGCTGCGTCACCACCGTCTCGTCGTCGCTGCGGACATCGGTCCGCGTGGGCGCGTCGGCCGATCCGGCTGCACTCAGCTCCACCGTCGGCTGATCCTGGTTCCTCGGCACCTGTTCTCCCTGCTCGGACGCGGAGTCCGTGGGCGCCTGATCGGACCGGGGGCTTCCGGATCCGGACGGCAGCACAACGGCCTCCGGCAACTCGTCGCCGACTTCGGAGACCACCATCGGAGCCGGCCGGCGGCCGTGCCTGTCGATGAAGCTGTCGTGGTCGGGCTGCGGCCGGCGGGGACGCCGAACCGGACCGTTGTCGTCTGAACTACTCACGCTTACGAGGGTAAGCGTGGTTATGCACCGCCTCGGGGTTCGGCACCCGACGATTTGGTAACGATCGCATACTGTTGTGACATGCACTCGAGTCCGCTCCTCGGCCGCCTCACGGCGGCCGGCGCCGTCGTCGTCGCCACTGCGCTGGTGGGCGGCTGCGCCGACTTCAGTCAGCAGGACGAGTCCGCGCACGCCGGCGCGTTCAGCTCCGCGGCCGAAGGGCCGCAGAATCCGCCGACCGAGCCGCCGGACACCAGCCAGGACGAGCAGGACCCGCCGACCGGTCCGTGCGTGGACAAGAACCCGGCGGTGATCGCCACCTGCCTGGGCACCACCAGCGGGGTGCGCCCCGCCTCGGCGGACGGCAAGTCCACCTACGTGGCCGAGCGGACCACCGGCAACATCATCATCTCCAAGCGGTACGGGCCGCAGCGGGTCATCGCGACGGTGCCGGTGGACGGTTCGGGCGACGGCGGGCTCATCGACTTCGAGCTCTCCCCCGGCTATCAGCAGGATCAGCTCATCTACGCGTTGATCAGCACCGGCGCGGACAACCGCGTGGTGCGGATCGCCCCGGGGAACTCGGTCAAGCCGATCCTGACCGGCATCCCCAAGGGCGCCACCGGCAACATGGGGTCGATCAGCTTCGCCTCCCCCACCGAACTGCGGGTGGCCACCGGCGACGCCGGCGATCCGGCCGCCGCCGAGAATCCGGGCTCGCTGGCCGGCAAGCTGCTGACCATCGATCCCAACGTGGCGGGCGGACGGCCGCGGATCGTCGCCTCCGGACTGGGCTCGAACGTCTCGCTGTGCCCGTCGCCGGAGGACGGCGCTCTCTACCTCGCCGACTCGGGCGCGGCCGGCGACCGGCTGCTCCAGGTGGAGGCCGGCGGCCTGAAGAAGCTGTGGAGCTGGGGAGCGCGACCGGGTCTGACCGGCTGCGCGGTCAGCGGCGGCACCATCACCGTCTCGATGGCCACCAAGTTCCGGCTGGAGCTGCTGCGCGCACCCACGAACACCGACCCGACGGTCGGCGAGCCGCAGGAGAGCGACATGAAGAAGCAGTACGGCGCGGTGGGCCGGCTCACCAGCCTCGGCTCGGCCGTGCAGCTGGCGACGGTCAACAAATCGGTGCCCGGGGCGCCGGCCGCGTCGACCAACGACCGGGTGGCGATCATCAGCCCCAGCGGCGCCAGCGGCGACGACCGGATGTGAGCGATCCTGTGTGACCGGGGAGGGGTGACCGAGAGGGGTCACCGCACCCCGGCTACCGGCAGGCTGCTACTGGCAGGCGGCCAGCACCAGTTCCTTGACCCGGGCCGGGTCGGCCTGGCCGCGGGTGGCCTTCATGACGTCGCCGACGATCTTTCCGGCCGCGGCCACCTTGCCCCCGCGGATCTTCTCGGCGATGTCCGGGTTGGCGGCGAGCGCCTCGTCGACGGCCTTCTGCAGCGCCGAATCGTCGCGCACCACTTCCAGGCCGCGGTCGGCGACGATCTGTGCGGGCTCGCCCTCGCCGTCGAGCACCGCGACGACCACCTGCTGGGCGAGCTTGTTGGTGAGCTTGCCCTCGTCGACCAGGCCGATGACCTCGGCCACCTGCGCCGGGCTGATGGCCAGCTCGGCCAGCTCCACCTCGCGGGTGTTGGCCTGCTGGGCGAGGAACGAGACCCACCAGCTGCGCGCCGCCTCCGGGGAGGCGCCGGCGTCGGCGGTCGCGATGATCAGCTCCACGGCGCCCACGTTCACCAGGTCGCGCATCACCTCGTCGGAGACGCCCCACTGCTCCTGGATCCGGGCCCGGCGCACCCACGGCAGCTCCGGCAGGGTCGCGCGCAGTTCCTCGACCCGGGCGGGCTCGGCGATCACCGGCGGCAGATCCGGCTCCGGGAAGTAGCGGTAGTCCTCGGCGGTCTCCTTGCGGCGCCCGGCCGAGGTGGTGCCGTCGGCTTCGTGGAAGTGCCGCGTCTCCTGCACGATCTCTCCGCCGGCGGCGAGCACGGCGCCCTGACGGCCCATCTCGTAGCGGACGGCCGCCTCGACGCTCTTGAGCGAGTTGACGTTCTTGGTCTCGGTGCGGGTGCCGAACTCGGCGGCGCCCTTGTCCATCAGCGACAGGTTCACATCGCAGCGCATGGAGCCCTGATCCATCCGCACGTCGGAGACGTCGAGCGAGCGCAGCAGATCGCGCAGCGCGGTCACATAGGCCCGCGCCACCTCCGGGGCCCGCTCCCCGGCGCCTTCGATCGGCCGGGTGACGATCTCCACCAGCGGCACCCCGGCACGGTTGTAGTCGAGCAGCGAGTGGCTGGCGCCGTGGATCCGGCCGGTGGCACCGCCGATGTGCAGCGACTTGCCGGTGTCCTCCTCCATGTGGGCGCGTTCGATCTCCACCCGCCAGGTGGTGCCGTCCTCGAGCTGCACGTCCAGGTAGCCGTCGTACGCGATCGGCTCGTCGTACTGGCTGATCTGGTAGTTCTTCGGCTGATCCGGGTAGAAGTAGTTCTTCCGGGCGAAGACGCTCGATTCGCGGATCGAGCAGTTCAGCGCCAGACCGATGCGGATCGCCGATTCGACGGCCTGGCCGTTGACCACCGGCAGCGAGCCGGGCAGCCCCAGACAGGCCGGGCAGACCTGCGAATTCGGGTCGCCGCCGAAGCTCGACGGGCAGCCGCAGAACATCTTGGTCGCGGTGCCCAGTTCCACGTGCACCTCCATGCCCATCACCGGGTCGAAGCGTGCGATGACGTCGTCGAAGTCCATCAGGTCGTCGGTAGCCACACTCATGCCCATCATCGTATCTGGGGGACGATCTCCGGGTTTGTCCCGATGGCGGTACCGCGGGCCGCGCCTAGCGTCGAAGGTGTCAGATCAGGACCGATCCCGCACAGGAGGCCAGAGCCATGAACGCCGTCCCCACCCCGGGCACCGCCGGAGACGATCCCCGCCCTGCGCCGCGCCGACTGGCCCGCTCCCGCGACGACCGGTGGATCGGCGGCGTGTGCGGCGGCATCGCCGACTACTTCGGCTGGGATCCGGCGCTGGTGCGCCTGGTCTTCGCGGTGTCGATCGTGCTGCCCGGGCCGCAGGTGCTCGCCTACCTGCTGCTCTGGCTGATCATGCCGAAGGCCCGCTGACTCGGGCCGCCCGGGCCGCGCCTGCGATCCCCTCAGCCGAAGGCGCCGCGGGCCTCGCGGTAGAGATCCATCGAGACGTTCTTGGTGTGGCCGACGGCATCGGCGAACGGCACCCGCACGATGTCCATGCCGCGCAGCGCCAGCATCTGCCCCCAGCAGCCGTCGTCGAGCATCTCCGGCACCGCGAACCCGAAACGGGTGCCCAGCACCCGGTCCCAGGCGCTCGGCACGCCGCCACGCTGAATGTGCCCGAGCACCGTGGCCCGGGTCTCGATGCCGGTGCGCTCCTCGATGATCGGCGCCAGGATCTCGCCGATGCCGCCCAACCGGGGCCGGTTGAAACCGTCGAGCCCCTTGTCGCTGTACGCCTCGGTCATATCCGGCAGGGTGAAGCCCTCGGCGACGACCACCATCGGTGCGCGGCCGCGGTCCCGGACGCTCTCCACCCACGCGCACACCTGCTCGATGGACTCCGGTGCCTCCGGGATGAGGATGGCGTGCGCGCCGCCGGCCAGGCCCGCATAGAGCGCGATCCAGCCCGCGTGCCGGCCCATCACCTCGAGGACCATGCAGCGGCTGTGCGAATTGCCGGTGGTGCGCAGCCGGTCGACGGCCTCGGTGGCGATCTCGACGGCGGTGTTGAAGCCGAAGGTGTAGTCCGTGGCCTCGAGATCGTTGTCGATGGTCTTGGGCACGCCGACCGTCGGGATGCCGTCCTCGTAGAGCCGGTTGGCCGCGGCCATCGTGCCGTCGCCGCCGATGCAGACCACGCCCTCGACCCCGAGCCGGTCGAGCACCTTCTTGATGTTCTCCGGGCCGCCGTCGGGTTCGCTGTACGGACCGAATCGGCTGGTCCGCAGGATGGTGCCGCCCTCCTTGGCGATACCGCGCACCACCGAACGGTCCAGAGTCATCACATCGCCGTAGACGAGGCCCTTGAAGCCGTCGAGGAAGCCGACGTACTCGTGCTGTTCGGCCTCCCGGTCGAGCACGATGCCGCGGATCACCGCGTTCAGGCCGGGGCAGTCGCCGCCCGAGGTGAGAATTCCGTAGCGAGTCATGGCGATGCGAGTCCCTCCGTCGACGGTGCGTGCTGCGGACTCCATCTCATCACGCGCGCCCGCATGCGGCGAGGCGAACGCGCGCGGTCGTCCGCGGCGCGGATCGGCGAGCCCCCGTGGGGCGCAGACGCATCCACGTGAGGCACGTTCGCTGGAGGCGCAGACAGGTCTACTTGAGCCCGTTCTCGTAGGCGAAGACCACCGCCTGCGCGCGATCGCGCAGGCCCAGCTTGCTCAGCACCGCACTGACATGGGTCTTGACCGTCTGCTCGGAGACGTACAGTTCGGCGGCGATCTCGGCGTTCGACTTCCCGTCGGCCACCACGGTCAGCACCTCCCGTTCCCGCGGGGTCAGCACGTCCGCGGCGCTACTCGCCGGGCGGGGACGCCGGGACACCACCTCGGCGATCAGCCGCCGGGTCACCGTCGGCGCCAGCAGCGACTCCCCGGCCGCGACCACCCGCACCGCCCGCACCAATTCGTCGGCGGGCGCATCCTTGAGCAGGAAGCCGGACGCCCCGGCCGCCAGGGCCGCATAGACGTAGTCGTCGACGTCGAAGGTGGTCAGCATGAGCACCCGGGTGGCCAGACCGGCCTGCGCGATCTGCCGGGCCGTCCACAGCCCGTCGCGGCCGGGCATCCGCACGTCCAGCAGCACCACGTCGGGCCGCAGCCGGCGCACCAGGTCCAGCCCCTCCTGTCCGTCGGCGGCCTCGCCGAGGACGGAGATGCCCTCCGAGGCGGCCAGCAGCGCCGCGAAACCGGCCCGCACCATCGCTTGATCGTCGACGATCACCACGCTTGTCGGCACGACCGTCAGCCTAACGCCGGGCCGGACCGGCCGGTATGCGCGCAGTGACCGTGAAGCCGCCGTCGGCCGTAGGCGCGGCGTGCAGGTCACCGCCGGCGGCGGCCGCGCGCTCGGTCATGCCGGGCACGCCGAAACCGCCGCTGTCGCCGGTCGCGGGGACCGTCGGAGCCTGCGACGGACCGTTGACGATCTCCAGCGCGGCCGCGGCCGGACCGGACATCGACAGTCCCACCCGCACCGCCGCACCCGGCGCGTGCCGGGCGGCGTTGGTCAGCGACTCCTGCACGATCCGGTAGATCGCCATCGCCGCGACCGGGCCGAACACCTCGTGGTCGAGTTCGTCGGTCAGCTCGACGGTCCCGCCGGAGCGGTGCACCACCTCGGCGAGCTGCGGCAGATCGGCCAGACCCGGCGCGGGCTGCAACTCCGGCTCGGCCGCGGTCCGCAGCACGCCGAGCAGACCGCGCACCTCCTCGAGCGCCTCGCGGGCCGTCCCGGCGATCGCCTCGAACTCCTCGGCCACCGCCTCGGGCACCTGCTCCGGCGGATCGGCCGCGGCCAGCCGGTAGCGGGCGGTCTGCGCCATCACCACCACCATGGACATCTGGTGCGCCACCACGTCGTGCAGGTCGCGGGCGATCCGGGACCGTTCGGCCAGCACCGCGCTCTGAGCCTGCGCCAGTTCTGTCTGCTCGGTCTGCTCGGCGATCTGCAGGCGGGAACGGCGCCAGTACCGGACGAAGGCGATACCGATGGTCACTACGGTGAGCCCGGAGATCCAGCCGCCGGAGAGCGCCTGCGGCACCACCACCAGCAGGGTCAGCGCGGTCACCAGCCAGGCCACCGGCAGCCGCGACGGCGGGGCGGTCAGCAGTACGGCGATCGTCATCACGAACAGGACCAGGAACTGCGGGATGGCGATCGGCCAGTCGTAACCGTCGGCCGCCGGCAGCAGCGCGGTCACCAGGCAGGTGACGACGACCGTCGCCCACGCCCACCAGCGCGGCTCGCCGTCGACGCCGATCAGCGCCAGCGGAGCGACCGTCGCGACGGCCAGGATCGGCAGCAGGTAGGCCGGCACGCTCAGCGACTGGCCGAGCAGCGGCCAGGTGACGGCCAGCATGATCAGGGCCAGCAGCAGGGCGCACCAGTTGCGGCCGCGCGCGAGGTAGTCGCGCAGGGCCGGGTCCGGAATCCGCTCGGTGTCCGCCCGGACCTGGGCCGCCAGCCGGCGGAAAGGTCGTCTCACCCCGTCCACGCTAGGGCCCGCCGACGCCGGACGCCTGCCCCTGCCGGGGGATTCGCGTCTGGTTCTCACGGGTGAGGCGAAGCCGTCCACTCCCCCGCGACGCCGACCGGACAATCCCCGTTCCGGGCGATCCGCGCAGGTGGTAGCCGTTCTTAGCGTCGATTTCATGATCCTGACACGTTCCCCCGAACCCGTGCGGCGCCCGCCGCGACGACTGCTCATCGCCGTCCTGGCCGCCGTCGGATTGAGCGCACTGCCCGCCTTCGGCGCCGCCGGCCAGGCCACCGCCGCCGTGGCCGAGTCCGGCCCGGCCCGCTCGGCACCCGATGCGGTGATCGACCGGCTCACCGGAGCGCACCCGGAGTCGGCGCTGCGCCTACTGCCGGCGGACTTCCCCGCGCTGATGGGCTACCGGCCGGTGATCAGCGCAGGCCGGCCGATCCATCCCGGCGGCGGCTGCTCGTCACCGGTCCCTCTGCCGGGGCGGTTCGAACCGCTGTGCCGCAGCCACGACTTCGGCTACGACGTCCTGCGCTACGCCGCCCTGCGCGGGGCACCGGTGAAAGCGGGCGCCCGCAGCCGGCTCGACGCCGCCCTGGTCCGCGCCATGCACCGGTCCTGCAGCAACCCGCTCTGTCATCTCGCGGCCGAAGCCGGCCGGGCCGGACTCGCCGTGAACACCTGGCGGCAGCGCGGTGGGCCCCCCGTACCGGAGAGCGGCTGGACGATCCTGGCCAGCGTGCTCACCGCACCGGTGACGCCCGGTCCCGGAGCCTCGCGGTGACCGCCCGCCCGCAGCTGTCGCGGCGGCCGGCGGCCCTGATCGGCGGCGGTCTCGGCGCGATCGCCGCCCTGACGCCCGGCGCCGTGCCCCGGTCGCTGCCGGTGTCGGCCCTGTCGGTGGCGGTCGCCGGCCTGCTCGGAATGACGCTGGGGCTGGCGCTGGCCGCGGTCACCCGGCGCTCGCTGCGCCCGCCGCGGGCCCTGATCGCCGCCGGTCTGGCCGTCGGCGCGGCGTGCCTGGCCGGCAGCGTGTGGTGGCAGCAGCAGCTGCGGGCCGCGATGGGCATGGCGCCGGTGAGCCCGCTGTGGGTGGCGGCCACCGTCGCCGCCACACTGGTGCCGGCCGTCGTGCTGGCGGTGCCGGGGCGGCTGTGGGCTGCCGGGGCGGTGAGCGCAGGCCTGCTGGTGAGCACCGGCGCTCTCCCGGCGCCGGCGCACGGCCAGACCGCCGCGGCCCGGCACGAGCACGAGATCCTGGACTACGGCGCACTCTCGGATGCGCCCGATGCCGCCGGCCGGGCGCAGGTCGCCGTGCGCCGGTGGTCCGCACACGGGGGCCTGGACCGCCGGGCCGTGGTGCTGGCGGTGCCCACCGGATCGGGTTGGGTGGACGGCGCCGCACTCGACGGCTTCCGCGACCGTTTCGACGGCTCGGTCCGCACCGTGGCCGTCCAGTACGCGGACGTGCCGTCCTGGCAGGCCTGGCTCACCGACTCGGGCCAGGCCGGTGCCGGCGCGGTGGCCCTGCTGGCGGAACTGTCCGCGCGGCTCGCCCAGCGGCCGGCGGCCGAGCGCCCGGCGATCTACCTCTACGGTCAGTCGCTCGGCGCGACCGGCGCCGAACACGCCCGCCGGTGGGCCCACGATCACGGTGTCCCGGTCGCCGGCACCGTGCTCGCCGGGGTACCCGGCGGCGGGCCCGCGCCCGACGGCTGCGGGGATCCGCTGGTGCTGACCAATGCCTCGGATCCGGTCGCCGCGCTGGCGCCGTCACTGCTCTGGCGGCCGCCGTCGCCGCCCGCCCGCGCCGGACTCACGCGCAGCGCATCACCGCAGCCGCCGTGGCTGCCCGGACTCTCGTTCCTGGCCCGGGGCCTGGACCTGCTCGACGCCCTGCACGTGCCGGTCGGGCACGGTCACCGCTACGGAACCGAGCAGGGCCGGGCGGTGCCCGACCCGGACCGGTGTCAGCCGGCGATCGGTCCGCGGGCCGCCTCGTAGGCCGCGCCCACCCGGTAGAGCCGGTCGTCGGCCAACGCCGGCGCCATGATCTGCAGGCCCACCGGAAGACCGTCCTCGGCGGCGGTCCCCGACGGCACCGACATGGCCGCGTTGCCGGCCAGGTTCACCGGCAGCGTGCACAGGTCGAACAGGTACATCGACAGCGGATCGTCGACCTTCTCGCCCAGTTTGAATGCCGTGGTCGGGGTGGTCGGCGAGATCAGCACGTCCACCTGCTCGTAGGCGGCGGCGAAGTCGCGCGCGATCAGCGTGCGCACCTTCTGCGCCTGCCCGTAGTAGGCGTCGTAGTAGCCGGCGCTGAGCGCATAGGTGCCGATCATGATGCGGCGCTTGACCTCGGGGCCGAAACCGGCCTCACGGGTCAGCGCCATCACCTCGTCGGCGCTGTGCGTGCCGTCGTCGCCGGCCCGCAGCCCGTAGCGCATGGCGTCGAAGCGGGCCAGGTTGCTCGACACCTCGGACGGCAGGATCAGGTAGTAGGCGCCCAGGGCGTAGCTGAAGTGCGGGCAGTCCACCTCGACGATGGTGGCGCCGCGCTCGGTGAGCACCGCGCAGGCCTGCTGGAAGGATTCGAGCACCCCGGCCTGGTAGCCCTCCCCCTGCAGCTGGCGGACCACACCGATGCGCACACCGGTGAGGTCCTGCTCGGCACCGGCCCGCGCGGCGGCCACCACGTCGGAGACCGGCACCGGCAGCGAGGTGGCATCGCGCGGATCGTGACCGGCGATCACCTCGTGCAGCAGTGCGGTGTCGAGGACGGTGCGCCCGCACGGCCCGCCCTGATCGAGCGACGACGCGCAGGCGATTAGGCCGTACCGGGAGACGGTGCCGTACGTGGGCTTGACGCCCACGGTCGCGGTGACCGCGGCGGGCTGCCGGATGGAGCCGCCGGTGTCGGTGCCGATGGCCAGCGGAGCCTGGTAGGAGGCGAGCGCCGCGGCGCTGCCGCCGCCGGAACCTCCCGGAATGCGCTCGACGTCCCACGGATTGCGGGTCACCTGGTAGGCGGAGTTCTCGGTGGAGCTGCCCATCGCGAACTCGTCCATGTTGGTCTTGCCCAGGATCGGGATCCCGGCCTCACGCAGCCGGGTGGTCAGCGTCGCGTCGTACGGCGAGGTCCAGCCTTCGAGGATCTTGGAGCCGCAGGTGGTGGGGGCGTCGACGGTGGTGAAGACGTCCTTGAGGGCCAGCGGCACGCCGGCCAGGGCGGACGGCGCATCGCCGGCGGCGATCGCCTCGTCGGCGGCCCGGGCGGCGGCCAGCGCCTCGTCGGCGCCCACGTGCAGGAAGGCGCCGAGCCGGTCGTCGACCTCGGCGATGCGGTCCAGGTGCGCCTGGGTCACCTCCACCGAGGACAGTTCGCGGGCGGCGATGGCCTCGGCGAGCTGTGCCGCGGTGCGGCCGGTGATCTCTCCGGCGGCCCGGGTGTCGATGCTGGTCACTCTTCCTCCCCGAGGATCTGCGGAACGGCGAAACGGCCCTGTTCGACGGCCGGCGCCCCGGAGAGCGCCTGCGCCGGGGTCAGACCCGGCACCACGGTGTCGGGCCGGGTCACATCGCGCAGGTCGGCCGGGTGCGCGGTGGGCGGCACGTCGTCGGCCGCGACCTCGGCGACCTGCGCCACATGGCCCAGGATCGTGTCGAGCTGCCCGGCGTAGGTGTCGAGCTCCTCGTCGCTGAGCGCCAGGCGCGACAGGCGCGCCAGATGGGCGACCTCGGCGCGGCTGATCGCCGGCTGGTTCTGGGTGGACTGTGACTCCGGCAAGGGTCCATTCCTCTCGTGGTGGGCAGCCCTCTTAGCCTATGTCCCCGGTCCGCCGAAGGGATGACCTGGGGTGGTGACGGGGACCGCTGCGAGAAGTAGCGTGAAGTCCATGATCATCGTGACCACCAACGAACTGCCCGGCTACCGGATCGACTACACCTTCGGCGAGGTCTTCGGTCTGACGGTCCGTTCCCGCCACCTGGGCTCCAACATCGGCGCCGGCTTGAAGTCGCTGGCCGGCGGCGAGCTGCGCGGCATCACCACGCTGCTGCACGAATGCCGGCAGGAGGCGCTCTCCCGGCTGGCCGCCGAGGCTCAGAACCGCGGCGCCAACGCGGTGGTGGCCTTCCGCTTCGAGACCACCGAGTACGCGGGCAGCGGTGTGGAGGTGTGCGCCTACGGCACCGCGGTGGGCGCGACCCCGCTCAATCCCCAGGCTCAGCAGCAGATGGCCCAGCAGGCCGCGCCGCCGCAGCCGGCGCCGGGACAGCCGCAGTACCCGGGCCAACCGCAGTGAACCGCGGGTCTGCCGCTCCCGATCCGGGCAGGACCGGGCGGCAGACCTGGCGCCGTCACCATCGGGTAACACGGGGGAAATGTGCTTCGGAATAATGGAGTCGTGCCATTCCTGTTGCGCGTGACCTTGGAAGACCGGCCCGGCAGTCTCGGGCTGCTGGCCGTCGAACTGGGCGCGGTGGGCGCCGACATCCGCTCCCTCGAGGTGGTCGAACGCGGCGACGACTATGCGGTCGACGACATCGTGGTGGAGCTGCCGCACGGCGCGCTGCCGGACACGCTGATCACGGCGGCCGAGGCCGTCGACGGGGTGCACGTGGATTCGCTGCGGCCGTTCGGCGGCATGCTCGACATCCATCGGGAACTCGAGCTGATCGATGCGGTGGCCGCCCGCGGCGCGGACCGGCTGCAGGTGCTCGCCGACCAGGCGCCCCGCTCGCTGAACGTCTCCTGGGCCAGCGTGGTGTCCCGGCCGGCCAGCGAGGTGGTGGTGCTGGCGGGCAGCAGCGGCGCCCCGGAGACGCCGCTGGTCCAGGCCGACTGGCTGCCGTTGCCGCGGGCCCGGCTGTTCGAGACGGACGCGGACTGGGTTCCCGGGCCGTGGCGCGAGCTCGACACCAGCCTGGCCGCGGCCCCGATCGGCGACGGCGGCAAGGCCCTGCTGCTCGGGCGCACCGGCGGACCGGAGTTCCGGCCCAGCGAGGTGGCCCGGCTCGGCTACCTGACCGGCATCATCTCCACGCTGATCCGGAAATAGCGCGCCGCTTCGGCAAAGATCGTCCGCTCACAGCCACTCCGAGGGCATATTGCCCTCGGCGGCCTCCAGAGCGGACGATCTTTGCACCGCTCGCCGTGATCGGTCGCTGCGGATCCGGTGCCGGTCCGGTGCGGTGACCCCGCGGATGTCGCCGAGCGTGTCCGCCCACCCGAACAGCACGTCGTCAAAGGTCAGCCGCATGGTGAGCCAGCCGTCGACGGTGGCCCGGCGGTCGCGCCGCCGGTCGTTGCGGTAGGCCCGCGCATCTGAGTGGTAGAGCCGGCTGTCGCATTCGAGGATCAGCCGCCCGACCCGCAGATCCGCCCGCCCCACTCCGGCGATCTGCGGCTGGACCACCACGTGGAAGCCCAGCGCGCGCAGCCGGACCCGGCAGATCGACTCGGTGCCGGACTGGGACCGCCAGTCGGTCCGTGCGAGCAGTTCCTCGACCCGGGGGCCGAGATCGCCCAGCGCCGCCCGCAGGTCGCCCGCCCGGGAACCGGTGCTGTTGAACCAGGAGTCGCAGACCGCCACCCAGTCCTCAGTGCTCATGCAGCGGGCCGCACAGGCCAGGGCCACCGGCACCGGATCGACGGCGGACCGGACCGGCCGGGGACCGCCGAAGGCCCGGCAGCTCTCGCCGGCCGACGACTTCGCCTTACTCCGCCGCACATGCACGTCCGAATAACCGGGCGGCACCCACTGGCCGTGATGCTGCAGGGCCGAGACACAGCTCAGCGCGCCACCGGCCCGGACCGCGACGGCGGCCTGCGGATCGTGGGTCCGGATCGCGTACCAGCCCGAACGCAGCCGGATCAGATCGCCGGCCTCGCAGGCCCGGCGGATCGCACCGTCGTCATAGCCGAGCGCCAGCAGTTCCCGCCGGGTGAAGATTCCGCAGCTGTGGTCCACACCGGATTGGACGCAGCGGACCCCGATCCGGTTCCCTCACTCGTCGGCGCGTGTCGCGCCGCCGCGTCGCCGGTCAGGCCTCCCCGGTCGCCAGCAGCGTCTTGAAGCCGTCCTCGTCGATGATCGGCACCCCGAGCTGTTCGGCCTTGGCGGCCTTGGAACCGGGGGCATCGCCGACCACCACGTAGTCGGTCTTCTTCGACACCGAGCCCGAGGCCTTGCCGCCGCGGGCGATGATCGCCTCCTTGGCGCCGTCCCGGGTGAAGTCGACCAGCGAACCGGTCACCACCACGGTCTTGCCCTCCAGGGTGCGGGCGATGGACTCGTCGCGTTCGTCGGCCATCGACACCCCGGCGGCCCGCCACTTGGCGACGATCTGCCGGTGCCAGTCCACCGCGAACCAGTCGCGGATGCTGGTGGCCAGGGTCTCCCCCAGCCCGTCGACCTGCGCCAGGTCCTCGGCCGACGCCTCCTCGATGGCCTGCAGCGAGCCGAAGTGGGTGGCCAGCGACCGGGCGGCGGTGGGCCCGACGTGCCGGATCGAGAGTGCGACCAGGACCCGCCACAGCGGTGCCTGCGCCGCACCGGCCAGATTCTCGAGCAGCTTGCGGCCGTTGGCCGACAGCTCGCCCTTGGTGGTGGTGTAGAACGCGGTCTTCACCAGGTCGTCGGCGGTCAGGTCGAACAGGTCGCCCTCGTCGGCGATGATGCCGCCGGTGAGCAGTGCGGTGGCGCCCTCGTAACCGAGTGCCTCGATGTCGAAGGCGCCGCGGCCGGCCAAATGGAAGAGCCGCTCGCGCAGCTGCGCCGGACAATGCTGCGCATTGGGGCAGCGGATGTCGACGTCGCTCTCCTTCTCCGGCCGCAGCTGCGCCCCGCATTCCGGGCAGTGGGTGGGCATGACGAAGGCGCGCTCGGAGCCGTCGCGCAGATCCACCACCGGCCCGAGGACCTCCGGGATCACGTCGCCGGCCTTGCGGATGGTGACGGTGTCGCCGATCAGCACGCCCTTGCGCCGCACCTCTGAGGCGTTGTGCAGGGTGGCGCGCGAGACCGTCGAACCGGCCACCAGCACCGGTTCCATCAGCGCCCACGGGGTGACCCGGCCGGTGCGGCCGACGCCGACCATGATGTCGCGCAGCACGGTGGTCACCTCCTCCGGCGGATACTTGTAGGCGATCGCCCAGCGCGGGGCCCGGGAGGTGGAGCCGAGCCGGCGCTGCAGATCCACCCGGTTCACCTTGACCACCAGGCCGTCGATCTCGTGTTCCACCGAATGCCGGTTCTCGCCCCAGTATCGGACCGCGTCGGCGACGGCCTTCGCGCCGGTCACGGTGCGGGTGTGCGCCGACACCGGCAGCCCCCAGTCGCCGAGCGCCAGGTAGGCCTCGTGCAGCGAGTCCGGACGCCAGCCCTCGGTGCGGCCCACCCCGTGACAGATCATCCGCAGATGCCGGCCGGCGGTGACCCGCGGATCCTTCTGCCGCAGCGACCCCGCCGCCGAGTTGCGCGGATTGGCGAACGGCGGCTTGCCCGCCTCGACCAGCGAGGCGGTCAGGTTCTCGAAGTCCTCGATCCGGAAGAAG